>NZ_BAAAQX010000064.1:0-42581 GCF_039531895.1 Nonomuraea monospora | reverse complement strand
CGGTGCCGGAGTCGGGCTCGTACAGGCCGGACAGGATTTTCGCCAGAGTGGTCTTGCCGGAGCCGTTCTCGCCGACGAAGGCGATCACCTCGCCCTGTTTGATCTCGATCGACACCTCGCGCAGGGCCGGATCGGAGGCGCCGGGGTAGGTGAAGGTGAGATCGTCGGCGGTGATGCGCTCGAAGGCGCCGGGCAGCTCGGCGTGGCGGGGAGCGGGGATGCGGCTCTCCGCGTCGGCGCAGAAGTCGAGGAAGTCCGTGAAGTACAGGCCCTCCTCGTAGAGGCGGTTGGTGGCGAACATGAGCTGGCCGAGTGACGACTGCGCCGAGCGGATGGCCAGCACGGCGGTGCCCGCCACCGCCAGGGCGATGGCGCCCACGGCCAGCAGGACGCCGAGCGCCGCGTAGACCAGGGCGGCGCCGAGGCCGCCGAGGGCCTCGCCCGCCAGGCGGGCCAGGGTCTGGCGGCGGGCCAGGCGCAGCATCACGTCCTGCTCGGCCCGCGCCACCGCGTCGTACATGCGCAGCAGGAAGCCGCGCATCGTGAACGCGCGCACCTCGGCGGCCGGCTCGCGCTCCGCCAGGAGCTGGGCGATGATCCACTTGCGGCGGTTGGCCGGGATGAGGGAGTACATGGTCGCGTACTGCATGCGGGCGCTGCGGACCGCGGCCCACGCGTCCGGCACCACCGCCAGCAGGAGGAGCGGCAGCAGGACCGGATGCAGCACCACCAGCACGCCCGCCACGGCGGCGATGCCGACGGCGGCCGTGACCACGTCGATGGTGCAGGTGACCACCGAGTCGGCCATGGCCACCCCGCGCAGCCTCGCGCGTTGCAGCGCGTCGTGGAACTCCGGGTCGTCGTAGGCCACCAGGCTCACCCGGCTGGTCAGGCCGTACAGACGCTCCTCCGTCAGCCGGGTGACCTGCGGGTCGAGGCGCGCCTGCGCCCAGCCCGCGCCGGCCTGCATGGTGGTGCGCAGGACGGCGGCCCCGGCGACGACGGCCAGGCTCGGCAGGGCGGCCATCACCCGGTCGGGGGTGGGGCCCTCGCTGAACAGCGCGGTCAGGACGCCGGTGGTGGCCAGCAGGCCGAACGCGGTGAAAGCGCCGCCGAGCAGGTTGAGCGCGATCGTGGCCAGGGTGTCGCGGGGGCTGGCCCGCCAGGCCATCCGCAGGGCCTGGCCGACGAGCGACGGCAGCTTCCTGGCGATGGTCAGGAAGCCGACCTCCGCCATCTTGTCGGTGTGGGCGTACCACTCGGAGAAGGAGATCTCGCCGAGCTCCAGCGGCTCATCGGCCATGCTGTGAGTGTGCCCACGCGGGCCGGCACTTCTCCACCGAATAACTCTGGGCGCGAAGCGTAGTTAGTGGCACACTCACGGTGATGCAGCGATTCGCGGGCCCCAGCAACCTCCCGGCCGAGTCCAACACGTTCGTGGGCCGGGAGGCCGACGTCGACGAGCTCGTCCACCTGATGCGCGTCTCGCGCGTCGTGACGCTGTGCGGGGCGGGCGGCATCGGCAAGACCCGGCTGGCGCTGCGGCTGGCCTCCAGGCTGGCCATGGTGAACACCGGGGGCGTGTGCGTGTGCGAGCTGGCCGACCTGGAGAAGGGGCAGCTCAGGGGGCAGGTCGCCGCCGCGCTGCGGATCTCGGGCGACCTGGTGGAGACGGTCGGCGACCGGCGCGTGCTGCTGCTGCTCGACAACTGCGAGCCCGTCATCGGCGAGTGCGCCGAGCTCTGCCGCGACCTGCTGCGCTCCTGCCCCGGCGTGACGGTGCTGGCCACCAGCCGGGAGCCGCTGCGGGTGCCGGGCGAGACGGTGTGGCGGGTGCCGCCGCTGTCGGTGAGCGACCCGGGCAACGGTGCGGAGAGCGAGGCGGTGCGGCTGTTCGTGGCCAGGGCCACCGCGGCGCGGCCCGGCTTCGAGCTGACCGGCGAGACGCGCCCGCTGGTCGCGGAGCTGTGCCAGGCGCTCGACGGGCTGCCGCTGGCGATCGAGCTGGCCGCCGCGATGGTGCGGGTGCTGTCGGTGGGGCAGCTCGTGGAGCGGCTGGACGACCGGTTCAGGCTGCTGGCGGGCGGCGCCCGTACGGCTCCCGCCCGGCATCGCACGCTCCGGGCGGCGGTCGACTGGAGCTACCGGCTGCTCAGCCCGCAGGAGCGGCTGCTGCTGCGCCGTACGGCCGCCTTCCGCTCCGCCTGGACGCTCGACCTGGCCGAATGGGTCTGCTCGGGCCCCGGGCTCGCGGAGGAGGAGGTGCTGCCCCGGCTCTGCGACCTGGTCGACAAGTCGCTGGTCGTGCTCGACGGCGAGGTGGCCGGGCACGCGCGGTACCGGCTGCTGGAGACCGTCCGCGAGTACGCGCTGGAGCAGCTCGCCGAGTCGGGCGAGGAGGCCGAGCTGCGCCGCCGCCACCTGACGGCGCTGGCCAGGCTGGCGACCAGGTTCAAGGAGTCGCTGGCGCCAGGGGTGCGCACGTCGTGGCCGGTGGTCCAGCGCTACGTCAACCTCTTCGACGGGCTCAAGGCCGAGGTGAACTCCGCCTGCGACTGGTCGATCGCCATCGGCATGCCCGAGACCGCGCTCACCCTGCTGACCGACATCCGCTTCCTGCTGATCGGCAGCGGGCGCAAGCTCGACTCGACCGAGCGGCTCGACCGGCTGCTCGCCCTCGACGCGCCCCAGGTGCCGCGCGGGCTGCGCGGGCGGGCCACGATCGTCCGCGGCGAGCTGGCGCTGGCCGCCGGCGACTTCGAGCCGGCCCTGCGGCACGTCAGGGCAGGGCTGGAGCTGTGCGCCGCCGCCAAGGACGTCTACGGCGAGGCTCTCGGCACGATCGCGCTGGCCCAGCTCACCGGCGAGCAGGCGGCGATCGACCGGGCGCTCGACACGGCCAGGCAGTCCGGCGACCTGGTCATGGAGTCGCTGGCCCAGGCCACCAGGGCGCGCTACGGCCTGCACCAGGGCCGCCTGAAGGAGGCGCGGCGCGCCTACCAGGAGGTTCTGGCGATCAGCGAGGAGCTCGACAACCACTACGGCCAGACGTTCGGCCACATCGGCCTGGCCCAGGTGGCCAGGAAGACCGGCGACCCCGCCGCCGCCAAGCGGCACTACGAGTCGGGGCTGCGCCTGCTGCGGCACGTGGACGCCAGGCAGCAGATCGTGAGCTGCCTGGCCGGCCTCGGCAGGGTGGCGCTCGACGAGGGCGACCTGACGCAGGCCAGGGCCAGGCTCACCGAGGCGCTGGTGCTCAGCCGCGACGCCGGCCTGCGGGCCGGGATCGCGCGGCGGCTGGAGGCGTGGGCCGCGCTGGTCACCGCCGAGGGCGACCACCGGCGCGCGGTCCTGATGGTGGCGGCGGCGGTGACGCTGGGCGGCCGGCAACCTGACGCCCGCACCGAGGACGTGCTGCGCCCGGCCCGCGAGAGCCTCGGCGAGGCCGTCGTCGGCGTGTTGTGGGCCGAGGGCACGGGGCTCACCGCCGACCAGGCGGTGGCCTGCGCGCTGGAGGGCGACCTGCCGGAGCCGCCGGCCGTGCCGCTCGTGCCGGTCCGCCAGGACAGCAAGCTCACGCCCAGGGAGCAGGAGATCGCCGAGCTGGTCGCCAGGGGGCTGAGCAACCGCGGCATCGCCGACGAGCTGGTCATCAGCCCGGCGACCGTCGCCCGGCACGTGGCCAACATCCTGTCGAAGCTGGGCTTCGCCACGCGTACACAGATCGCCGCTTGGGTGGTCGGCAGCCGCTGAGCCGTCTACACATCGCGCGTACATCGTCGAATGGCCATGTCAGCGCATGTGCGGGAACCCTCTGCACGCCTACCGTTCGTTACGTGATCGACCGCACCGCGCGTACCTCGCCCCTCGCGACGGGGGGCCGCGGCCGATCGATCGGGGACGTCACGCGTCCGTACGGAGCCGGACCTTCTCGGAGGGGTGGGGGTCCGGCTCCGGGGCGCGTGACAGCGGGCTCGAGTCGCGCAGGGCTCGGGCCCGCCCAACCCTCCTGCGGGAATGCACAGCCGCCTACATACATCGGTGGATGCTCGGGCCGCCGCGGCGGTCGTACGTTGACGGGCATGAGACCCACCGCCTCGACCACCGGCACCGTGATTCATGAAGTGTTCCGCCGGGCCTACGAGCGCGGCGACCGTCCCGCCCTCATCGATCTGCGCGGTGGCCTGGTCTACGGCTACCGCAGGCTGGTGACCGAGGTGACCAGGGCGGCCTCCGGGCTGGTGCGCAGGGGCGCCCGGCGTGACCAGGTGGTGGGGGTGCACGTGTCCACGGCGGGCGCGCAGACGCTGGCGGTCCACACGGTGGTGGCCGCCGGCGGGGTGGCGGCGCCGATCGATCCCGCGCTGGGCGCGCACGAGATGGCGGCGTGGCTGCGCGAGTGCGACGCCCGCGTCCTGATCACCACGCCCGATTTGGCGGAGACGGCGATCGTGGCGGCCGAGGAGTCGCGGGTGCGGCAGGTCGTGTCGCTGGGCCCGGCGCTGGACGCGCTCGACTTCCGCTGCCTGCTCACGCTGGAGCCCACCGCGCTGCCCGCGCTCGACGCCAAGCGGCAGCTCGCCGTGCTGCTGGCCGACGGCGCCCGCCTGTCGCACGCCGGACTGCTGGCCAGGATGGCGGAGCTCGACCTGCGGGTCCGGCTGGCGGAGACCGACGTGGTGCTGACGACGTGGCTGCCCGACGGCGGCTGCGGCCTGCTGGCCCTGGTGGGGCTCGGCGTGTCGAAGGGCGCGCTGGTGGTGGCCGCCGACGGCGGCGACCTGGACGGCACCGGCCACGACTTCGGCGTGACGGTCGTGACGGGCCCTGACGGCAGGCTGGAGCGGGTCGGCTGACAGCCGAGTATGCGGAGCTGTTACCGCCCATCCCTTGACGGAGCGCGGCCCGAAGTGGGTTGATAGCCGTTGTTGACAACGTTGTCAAATCACCGCGACTTCGGGGGACTTCGAAGGGATGGTGTGGGATGCGACGGTGGTTAGCGGCCGTATCGATCACGATGGCAAGCGTGCTCGGTCTGGCGGCCTGCGGAGGCGGCGGTGGCGGGACTGCCACCGGCAGCCAGGCGCCCGCGGCGAGCAGCGGCGGGAAGCAGCAGGTTGAGGTCTTCTCCTGGTGGACGGGTCCGGGTGAGGCCGACGGCCTGAAGGCGATGAGAAAGATCTTCGAAGAGCAGAACCCGAACTACACCTTCTTCGACGCGGCGGTGGCCGGCGGCTCAGGCGACAAGGCCAAGGCGCTGCTGCAGTCGAAACTCCAGGCGAACACCCCGCCCGACACCTTCCAGGGCCACGCGGGCGCCGAGCTGCAGGGCTACATCAAGGCCGGCAACCTGGAGGACCTGACCGCCCTCTACGACGAGCTGAAGCTCAAGGACGTCTTCCCGGCCCAGCTCGTCGAGCAGATCAGCGTCGAAGGCAAGATCTACTCCGTGCCGGTGAACATCCACCGCTCCAACGTGCTGTGGTTCAACCCCGCCGTGCTCAAGGAGGCCGGGGTCGCCGCCGCGCCGAAGACGATCGAGGAGTTCCTCGCGGCGCTGGAGAAGGTCAAGGCCAAGGGCAAGATCCCGCTGTCCATCGGGTCGGAGTGGACGGTCACCCACCTCATGGAGAGCGTGCTGCTCGGCACGCTCGGCGCCGACGCCTACAACGCCCTGTTCAAGCCGGGCGCCGACTGGAACAGCGCGCAGGTGGGCGCGGCGCTGACCAACTTCGCCAAGATCATGGAGTACGCGGGCGACCCGCAGGACGACTGGCAGCCCGCGGCCAAGCAGGTGGCCGACGGCCAGGCGGCGTTCAACGTCATGGGCGACTGGGCGTACGGCTACTTCCACAACCCGCCGGAGGGCGGCCTGGGCAAGAAGTCGAAGACGGACTTCGACTGGGCGCCCGCGCCCGGCACCGAGGGCACCTACCTGTGGCTGTCCGACAGCTTCACCCTGCCCAAGGGCGCCAAGAACCGTGACGGCGCGCTGGCCTGGCTGAAGGTCGCGGCCAGCAAGGAGGGCCAGGACGCCTTCAACCCGATGAAGGGCTCCATCCCCGCCCGCAAGGACGCCGACCAGTCGCTCTACACCGACTACCTGGCCGACGCGCTGAAGGACTGGTCGGGCGACAAGCTCGCCGGGTCCATCCAGCACGGCGTGGCGGTGAACCAGCCGTGGCTGGCCGCGATCAACGAGGCGGTCGGGCTCTACATCGGCAGCAAGGACGTCAAGGCGCTGCAGCAGGGGCTGGCCGACGCGGCCACGGCCAACGCCCAGTAATCCATCAGACGGGGGGCGGCCGCGGCCGTCCCCCGGGAGGGAAAGCTTGTGAGGCGGGCACGTACGTGGCTGCCCGGACTGCTCCTCGTCACGCCGTCGATCATCCTGATCGGCGTCTTCGTGTACGGCATGCTCGGCTGGAACTTCCGGGTCGCCATGACCGACCAGCACGACGCGGTGTCCGAGGGACGGTTCGTGGGGCTGCAGAACTTCATCGACATCTGGGACCTGCCGCGATGGCACCTCTCGGTGAGCCACGCGATCATGTTCACGCTCGTGTTCGTGCTGGGCGCCGCGGCGCTGGGCTGGCTCCTGGCGTTCCTGATGGAGAAGGGGATCAGGGGCGAGGGCACGTTCCGGGCGATCTACCTGTTCCCGATGGCCATCTCGTTCGTGGCGACCGGCATCGTGTGGCGGTGGCTGATGAACTCGGGCACGGGGGAGCGGGCGGTCGGGCTGAACCGGCTCTTCGACTGGATCGGGCTGCCACAGTGGCAGTGGTTCCGTGACCAGGACTGGGGCATGGCGGCGATGGCGCTCCCGGCCATCTGGCAGATGTCCGGATATGTCATGGCACTCTTCCTGGCGGGCTTCCGCGGGGTGCCCGAGGAACTGCGGGAGGCCGCCCGGGTCGACGGCTGCACCGAATGGGGCGTCTACCGGCACGTGGTGCTGCCGCTGCTGCGGCCGGTCACGCTGTCCGCGCTGATCATCCTGGGGCACATCTCGCTCAAGGTGTTCGACCTGATCGTGGCGGTGTCCGGCAAGCAGATCATCACCGACGTGCCGGCGGTGTTCATGTGGGTGGCGGTGTTCGACTCCAACGACCCGGCCAAGGGGGCCACGATCGCGTCGTACATCGTGCTCAGCGTGGCGATCTTCGTGGTTCCGTACCTGATCTGGTCGGTGCGTAAGGAGAGGCGCTCATGACGGCGGTCGCCGGGCGCAGGGCGACGGTCTCCGGATGGGCCAGGCTCGGGCTGCTCGTGCTGTTCGTGGTGGTCTTCCTGATCCCCATCTACGTCCTGCTCGTCACCAGCTTCAAACCGCTCACCGAGGCCGACCCGAGCCAGGCCTGGAACCTCCCGCGGACGTGGACCACCGAGGCGTGGCAGGTGGCGTGGGAGAAGCTCGCCCCCGGCCTGTGGAACAGCGTGCTGCTCGCCGTCCCCGGGTCGCTGCTGTCGTGCGCGCTGGGCTCCATGAACGGGTACGTGCTGTCCAAGTGGCGCTTCCCCGGGGCCGACGTGCTGTTCACGCTGTTCCTGTTCGGGATGTTCATCCCGTACCAGGGGGTGATGATCCCGCTGGTCCAGCTCCTCGTGTCGGTCGACCGGTTCGCCGGGCTGCAGGGGGTGTTCTACGGCGGCATCCCCGGGCTGGTGCTCGCGCACGTGGTGTACGGCATCCCGATCTGCACGCTGATCTTCCGCAACTACTACGTGACGATCCCCGACGAGCTGATCGAGGCGTCACGGGTGGACGGGGCCGGGATGTTGCGGGCGTACTGGTCGGTGGTGCTGCCCGTGTCGGGGCCCGCCATCGCCGTGGTGATCATCTGGCAGTTCACCTCGCTCTGGAACGACTTCCTGTTCGCCGTCTTCCTCACCGGGCCGACGAGCTGGCCCACGACCGTGATGCTGAACAACATCGCGGGCGCGCAGGCCACCCCGTACAGCCAGCAGATGGCGGCGGCCATCCTGGCGTCCGTCCCGACGATGGTGATCTACGTCCTGCTGGGGCGGTTCTTCATGCGCGGGCTGATGGCGGGGGCGCTCAAGGGGTAACGCTCAGGGGGCGCGCTCGCTCAAGGGGCCGCGCCGGCGAGGGCGCGCTCAAGGGGTCGCCACGTGTGCCAGGGGCTCGCCGCGCACGTAGCGGGCCACGTCGGCGGCCACGATCGTGGCCGCCTTCATCGCCGTCTCCTTGCTCGCGCCCGCCAGGTGCGGGGTCATCACCAGGTTCGGCGTCGTGAGCAGCCGGGAGCCCGGCGGGATGGGCTCCTCGGGGAAGACGTCCATCGCGGCGCCGAACAACTGGCCCGAGTCGAGCGCGTCGCACACGGCGTCGTAGTCGAGCAGCGCGCCCCTGGCACAGTTGACCAGCACGGAACCCCTCGGCATGGCGGCGATCTCGGCCGCGCCGATCAGCCCGGCGGTCTCCGCCGTGGCGCGGGCGTGCAGGGAGACGAACAGCGAACGTTCGAGCAGCTCGGGCAGCTCGACCTTGTTGGGCACGTCCACGTACGGGTCGTGCACCAGCACCTCAGCCCCGAACCCTGCCACCATGCGAGCCACCCGCCGCCCGATCGCGCCGTAACCGATCAGACCGACCGTGTTGCCCTCCAGCTCGGGGCCCACGCTGTCGTAGGTGTAGTAGTCGCCGCGCCACACGCCCGCCGCCAGATCGGCGTGCGTCTGCGGGATCCTGCGGGTGGCCGCCAGCAGCATCGCGAGCGTGTGCTCGGCGGTCGCCACCGCGTTACGGCCCGGCGCGAACGTCACCGCCACCCCGGCCCGCGCGGCGGCCTCCAGGTTGGCGTTGACGGGGCCGCCCCTGCTCACGCAGAACAGCCGCAGATCCGGCGAGGCGTCCAGGACGCGCTTGGTCAGCGGCGCCATCTGCGTCACGCACACCTCCACCCCGCGCAACGCCTCGATCAGCTCCTCCTCCACGTCAGAGGCCTCATCCACCTCGCCCACCCGGCCGAACGGCACCACCGGCCACGGCAACGTCAGCTCGCGGATGTCCACCTCTCCCGGGACCGCGTGCCGGATCGCGTCGATGAGCAGGCGGTTCTGGACGAAATGGTCACCGGCGGCAAGGACTCGGATGGTCAACGAACGGCTCCAATCGGGGAGTTGTACTGCAGCAGCGCCACCTGGCCGTCGCGCACGCGCAGCTCGGTCAGCGCACAGTTGTCCAGGCGCGGGAACAGCCGCCGGTACTCGCCCAGCGGCACCCCGATCAGGCGGCACAGGGCCAGCCTGATCGCGGTCGTGTGCGCCACCACCAGCACCCGGCCGCCGGGGCTGTGCGCGGCCGCGATGTCCCGCAGCGCGGCGACGAAACGCTCGGCCGCCTCGTGCGGGTTCTCGCCGCCTGGCAGGGGGTTGGCGGCGGGGTCTTCTTCGAACGCGGCTCGGGCCTCGGGGAAGAGGGCCTTCATCTCGGCCGAGGTGAGACCGTCGCCCTGGCCGAAGTCCAGCTCCCGCAACCGCTCATCAACCCGCACCACCAACCCCGACCCAGCCGCACCTGCCTCGGCACCGGTGGCATCGGCCGCGTCGGGCGCGCCCGCCATCGCACCGGCGGCACCAGCGGCGCCGGCGGGGCGAGTGGCGTTGGTGGCGTCGGTCGTGCTCGCCTCCGCGCCACGCGAGCCGGGCTCGGCGGTGGCGCTCGGGCCGGGGTGGGGGGTGATGTTGGTGGCGGCGGTTTCGGCGGTGGTGCGGGCGCGGGTGAGTGGGGAGGACCAGACCGCCTCCAGGCCGGCCTGGGCCGCCCAGGCGGCGAGCTGGGCCGCCTGGGCGTGGCCGCGAGGGGTCAGCTCGACGTCGGTGAGCCCCGCGTAGCGGTTCTCGGCGTGCCAGACGGTCTCGCCGTGGCGGACGAGCACGAGGTCGGTCATCGGTCGGTGGTCCTCTCGCGGGCGTGTGCGGCGGCCGTCGCGTCGAGCCAGCCGCGCCGTTCCAGCTCGGCCACGAACCGCAGGTACGGCTCGCGCAGGCGGCCCCCCGACGGCTCGACGACGGCCCTGGTCCTGATCATGCTGGCCGGGTCGCCGCCCGCCAGGACGGCCATGCCCAGCGCGGGTTCGGCGTTCTCGCGCAGCGTCACCGGGCGTTCCAGGACGTCGGCCCTGAGTTGCGTCCAGTAGGCGCTCTTCGTTGCGCCGCCGGTGAGCACGATCTCGCCGTCCACGGGGGCGCCGAGGAGGTCGAGGTAGTCGAAGCAGAGGCGTTCGACGAAGGCCGCGCCGAGCAGGATGGCGGCGTACCGTTCGACGTCGTCGGCGGGTCGGCCGAGGGTGAAGGTCTCGGCGTCGGGGGCGGCGAAGGGAAAGCGTTCGCCGCGCGACACGAGCGGGTAGGTGACGGCGGGCGACAGGCCGCGGGTCGCCGCCTCGGCGCTCAGCCCGTCGGGGCTGCGGGTGGCAGCCGCGTCGAGGTGGCGGGCGGCTGCCCCGGCGGTGAGCGCGTTGAGGCCGCGGGTGGCCGCTTCGGCGCTGAGGGCGTTGAGGTCGCGGCCCGGGAGGTCGCGGGTGAGTGCGCCCGCGCCCGTGCTGGAGGCGCCGCCCGGCAGCCAGGAGCCGTCCGGGGCGCGGTGCGAGTACACCACGCCCAACGGGTCGTGGATCAGCTCCTTCGTCACGCCCTTGAGCACCAGCGTGGTGCCCAGCACCGAGTTCCAGCTTCCGGGCCGGAGGGCGCCGGCCCCGAGCTGGGCCGCGCAGCCGTCCGTGGTGCCGGCGATCACCGGGGTGCCGGCCGGGAGGCCGGTCTCCTCGGCCGCCGCCGCGCACACGGCGCCGAGGCGGGTGCCCGGCCGTACGACGTCGGGCAGGATCTCGCGGGGCACGCGCAGGGTGTCGAAGACGTCCAGCGGCCAGCGTTCCTCGATGAGGTCCACGCCGGTCTTGAGCGCGTTGCTCAGGTCGGTGGCCACGGCGTGCCCGGTGAGGCGACGGTTGACGAAGTCGTTCTGGTGGGTGAGCCGCACGCCGGCGGGGGCGTCGCGGAGCAGCCAGAGCAGCTTGGGCAGGGCCCAGTTGGGCTGCATGCGCCGGTAGCCGAGCCGGTCCCAGACCTGGCCGCCCGCCTCGTTGGCGAGGGTGGCGTCGGCGCGGCGGTCGTCGTACATGAGGGCGGGCGTGACGGGGCGGCCTGAGGCGTCCGTGAGCAGGATCGTTCCAGACGTCGCGGCCACCGCGACGCCCTCGACGGGCGCGCGGACGGCGCTCATTGCCTCGCGGGTGGCGGCGGCGAGCCCGCGCCACCACTGCTCGGGGTCCTGCTCGTGCCGGGGCCCGTCGCGGTGGCTGGTCAGCGGGCGGCTGCCGGTGCCGAGCACCCGGCCGTCGCCCGCGACGGCCATCGCGCGCACGCTCTGGGTGCCGAGGTCGATGCCGATCCACACGCTCATGAACGGCTCCGCAGTTCGCCCAGCAGCGGCCAGCTCCGCGCGGTGTCGCCGCGCAGCGCGAGGAAGTCGGCGAAGAGCCGGTCGTAGAGGTCGCGGCGGCCGGGGTCTGGTTCGACGGCGTCGCGCAGCCGTACGTGCTCGCCCGCGGCGGCGGCCACGGACGGCGCGGCACCGGTGGCTGCCAGGCCCACCAGGTACGCGCCCCGCGCCCCCACCTCGGCGTCGGCCGAGCGCCGCACCGGCAGCCCGGTGACGTCGGCGATCAGCCCGAGCCAGGTGGCGTTGGCCGAGCCGCCTCCGCAGACGCGCAGCTCGGTCGGGGTGGCGCCGGTGGCGGCGAGGCAGTCGCGGATGACCATGGTGAGCCCTTCGAGCGCGGCCCTGGCCACGTCGGAGCGGTCGTGCTCGAACGACATGCCCAGCAGCGCCCCTCTGGCCAGCGGGTCGGAGAACGGGGCCCGCTCGCCGGCGGGCGACAGGTACGGCAGGAACGTCAGCCCGCCCGCCCCCGGCCGGCTCTGCATCGCCAGCTCGCCCAGCTCGGCGGGCTGCGACAGCCCGAGCAGCCGGCACGTCCACTGCACGACCTCGGTCCCGGCGAACGTCGGGAACGCCCGCAGGTAGCCGCCGGGCAGCGCGATCGTGATGCCGATCGGCTCGCCCTCCAGGTCGGGGGAGCCGACGACGACCTCGGTGCAGAGCGTCGTGCCGAGGATGCCGCACGCCTGCCCCGGCGTCACGGCTCCGGCGCCCAGCGCGGTCGAGGCGATGTCGTACGGGGCCATCACGACGGGCGTGCCGGCGGGCAGCCCGAGCGCGGCGGCGGCGCCGGCGGTCAGCCCGGCGACGGGGCAGGGGCGGATCTGGGGGAGCAGCCGCTCGGCCCAGCCCAGCCCGAACAGGGCGAGCAGCTCGGGTGAGTACGCCCGCTCGCGCAGGTCCATGAACGGCGCGGACGCGTCGGACTCGTCGGCCACCAGCTCGCCGGTCATCCGGGAGAAGATCCACCCGCCGCAGGTCAGCATGGTGCTCGACCGGGTCAGCCGCCCGGGGTCTTGCTCGCGCAGCCAGGTGAGCACGGCGTGCGGCAGCCCGGACGCGGCGGAGGAGCCGTTGGTCCTGAACGCCTCGGCGGCCAGCCCGTCGCGGGTCCACCGGTCCACGATCGAGGCGGCCCTGGCGTCGTTCCAGAGGATGGCGGGGCCGGTGGGCTCGCCGTCGGCGTCCACCAGCCAGCAGCCGTCGCCCTGGGCGGTGATCGCCACGAAGTCGGCCCCGCCGACCTGGCCGGCGACCTCGCGCACGGTGGCCGCGACGGCGTCCCAGACGGCGTGCATGTCCTGCTCGGCGTGGCCGGGCGCGGGCCTGGACACGACGGTCTCGCGCCGCGACACGGCCGCTTCGGCGCCGGAGGAGTCGTACCCGACGGCCTTGATGACCGTGGTGCCCGCGTCCACGCAGATGATCGCCATCAGGCCCTGCCGTGGGAGGTCCTGGACCGGCGCGATACGGAGTCGACGATGACGGCGAGCAGCAGCACCGCCCCGGTGACCACGAACCGGATCGAGGAGTCGAGGTTGAGCAGGGTCAGCCCGCTGGAGATGGACTGGATGACGATGATGCCGAGCAGCGCGCCGAACGCGGTGCCGCGCCCGCCGAACAGGCTCGTGCCGCCGATGACGGCCGCCGCGATGGCGTTGAGGTTGACGTCGCCCGAGCCGCTGCTCTGGTTGGCCGCCGCGAGCCTGGCCGCGGCCAGGATGCCGCCGACCGCGGCGAACGTCGAGCAGAGCACGAACACAGAGGTGTAGATCGCCCTGACGTTGATGCCCGCCCGGCGCGCGGCCTCCACGTTGCCGCCCACGGCGTAGACGGCGCGGCCCCACTTCGTCCGCGACAGCAGGTAGTGCATGATCAGCACCAGCGCCACGAAGAAGACGAACATCCAGCCCACGCCGCGCGTCTGCCCGAGGTACCAGACCACGAACGCGAGCACCGCCAGCAGCGCCACGCTCCTGACGGCCAGCGTGGAGACGCTCCTGGCCGACAGCCCGGCCCTGCGCCGCTCCTGGGCGTGCAGGTAGCCGCTGGCGAACAGCCAGACGGCCGCGATCACCGCGAACGTGTACGACAGCCAGGCCGGTACGAAGTCGAGCTGGGCGAAGTTCACCAGCCCCGAGTCGAACGGCAGGTTGATCGAGCCCTTGGTACCCAGCACGTAGAGCTGGAGCCCGAGGAAGGCCAGCAGCCCGGCCAGCGTGATCACGAAGCTCGGCACGCCGAACCGGTTGAAGAGCTGCCCGTACAGCCAGCCGATGACCGCGCCCATGAGCACCGCCGCTGCGATGGCGAGCCAGACCGGCAGCCCCTGGCCGACGAACAGCACCGCCAGCACCGCCCCCGACAGGCCGCTGACGGAGCCGACGGACAGGTCGATCTGGCCGACCAGCAGCACGCACACGATGCCGAGCGCGATCACGCCGACGGCGGCGGACTCCAGGGTGAGGTTCACCAGGTTCGCGCTGGACAGGAAGATCGGGTTCAGGATCTGGAACACCGACCAGATGACGATGAGCCCCACCACGACCGGGATGACGCCCAGGTCGCCGCCGCGGGCCCGCTCGACCACGTCGGCCAGCGCGCCGCGCAGCCCTTCCCGGTTGCGGAGCCGCTCGTCCTGGCGGTCCGTGGCCATGGTCGTCACGACTGCTGTCCCCTCTGAGCTCGCCGGGACACCACGTTGTCGGTGGCGCCCGTGATGGCGGCGATGATGTCCTCGGCGGAGACGCTGTCCACCTCGAACACCCCGTTGTTGCGGCCGAGCCGCAGCACCGCGACGGTGTCGGCGACGGCCTTCACGTCCGCCATGTTGTGGCTGATCATGATGACGCCCAGGCCGTTCTCGCGCAGCCGCTCGACCAGGTTGAGCACCTCGGCCGTCTGGGCCACGCCGAGTGCGGCGGTGGGCTCGTCCAGGATGATGACCTTCGGGTCGCCGAGCAGCGACCTGGCGATGGCCACCGTCTGCCGCTGGCCGCCCGACAGCGCCGCGACCGGCACCCGCACGCTCGGGATCTTGGCGGAGAGCTGGCGGAGCAGCTCCCACGAGCGGGTCTCCATGGCCACGTCGTTCAGGCGCAGCGGGCGGATCTCCTGGCCGAGGAAGAGGTTCTGGATCACGTTGAGGTTCTCGCAGAGCGCCAGGTCCTGGAAGACGGTGGCGATGCCGAGCCGGTGGGCGGCGGCCGGGGTGGGGATGTCCACCTCGCGGCCCTCGAACGTGATCGTGCCGCCGTCCGGCGGATGCACCCCGGAGAGGATCTTGACCAGCGTCGACTTGCCCGCGCCGTTGTCGCCCACGACGGCGACGACCTGGCCGGCCGCGACGTCGAGCTCGATGTCGGTGAGCGCGGCCACGGCGCCGAAGGTCTTGCTGATCCCGCGCAGGGACAGAACGCTCATCACTGGATCCCGAGGTCCGCGCAGCCCTTGGCGTACTCGCCTGTGCAGACGTCGGCGGCCTTCATGATCCCGCTGTCGAACAGCACTTCCTTGATGTTCTCCTTGGTCACGACCGTGGGCACGAACAGCTCGGACGGCGTCTCGTAGAGGGTCGTCTTGCCCGCCGGCTTCTTGCCCTGGATGAACTCCCAGGCGGCGTTCGCCGACGCCTCCGCCACGATCTTGATGGGCTTGGAGATGGTGTTGTACTGGTCGCCCGCGATGATGCGCTGGGCGGCGGCCACCTCGGCGTCGTTGCCGGTGACCGGCGGCACCTTCACGCCCGCGGCCTTGAACGCGGCGATCGAGCCGCCGCCGGTGCCGTCGTTGGCGGCGACCACGCCGACGATCTGGTCCTTGAACTGGGTGATCTGGCCGCTGACCCACGTCTGCGCCTTCTCCGGCTGCCAGTCGGGGGTGTCGTACTCGGCCAGCAGCTTGAAGCCGCTCGGGTCGACCGCGCTGTGGATGCCCTTCTTGATGAGCTGCGCGGCGGCGTCCGTGGGCGAGCCGTTGACCTGGAGGATGCCGCCCTCGGCCTTCTCGGCCTTGAGGTGGTCGACCAGCGACTGCGCGATCATGGAGCCGATCTTCTCGTTGTCGAACGAGATGTAGTAGTCGGCCGGCGTGGCCGGGATCGGCCGGTCGTAGGCGATGATCGGGACCTGCTGCGACTGCGCGGACTTGACGATGGTGGCCGCCGCGGCGGAGTCGACCGGGTCGATCACGATGGCCTTGACGCCCTGCGCGAGCGCGGAGTTGGCCTGTTGCTGCTGCTTGGCGGCGTCGGAGTCGGCGTTCTGGTAGATGACCTCACAGGTCGGGCAGAGCTGCTTCATCTTGGCCTCGAACAGCGGCTTGTCCTGCAGCTCGTACCTGGTCGAGGCCAGGTCGGGCATGAGGAAGGCAACCTTGCCGCCCTCGCCGCCGGTGCCCCCGGTCGCGCCTGCGCCGGCGTCCGAGCCTGAGCCGCAGGCCGCCAGCATCGAGCCTGCGAGCACTGCCACTGCGGCGAACGCGGAGGTCCGCATCTGAGCTCTGTTCACGGGTTGTTTCCTCACTTACGCCGGGTTGAACGCACCTGCCCCCGACACAGGGAACGCCTTCACTGCGGCGCACACCCTGTGGTGCGGCTCACGTTAGCGCGCGGTCAGAAACTTTGTCCAGCAAAAGTGTTCAGAGCTGGTGAGCGGCTGCCAGGAGACCCTCCGCCGTCGGCGTGTCCGTGACGAGCTGGTTGAAGTAGCCGCCCTTGGCCCCGGCCACGATCGAGAGCACCTTCTCCGCGCCGACCGCGACGGCGATCGTGTGCGGGATGCGGCGCAGTTCCTCAGGCTTGGCGGCCACCAGGCGCTCGCTGCCCGGGTACGTGACGGGCGCGCCGTCGCGGTCGTAGGTCCGCATGCACACGTCACCCACCGCCTGGCGCAGGCCCTCGGCGTCGCGGGGCATCAGCGAGGGCACCATCTGCCTGGTCAGCGGGGGTGAGCCGACGCCGACGACGGCGCACTTGGCGTGCGCCCACAGGTCCATCACGCGGCGCACGGACGGCTCGTGCTGCAACGAGTAGAACAGCTCGGGGCCCGGCAGCGCGGGCGCGTAGAGGTAGGCGGGCACGCCGCCGACGCGCTCGGCCAGGATGCGGGTGGTCTCGTTGGTCTGGAACCAGGGCTGCGGCTCCTCCTGGCCGCCCACCGCCGGGGCGATCGTGACGCCCGGGTAGTGGCCGAGGCCCTCGCGGGCGCACTCGTACACCGTGGTGCCCGAGGAGACCAGCACCACGTCACCCGACTCCAGGCCGACGGCGGCCAGCGCGCGGGTCACCCCGGGGGCCAGCCACGGGCCCAGCGCGGGGCCGCTGACCTTGGGCACCAGGTGCACCCGATCGAGGCCGAGCGCCTGCGCCACCTCGGCGGCCAGCGGGCCGTCGCCGAGCGCGGCGGGGCGGTGCACCTTGATCTCGACGATGCCCTGCTTGCGGGCCTCGGTGAGCAGCCGGCTCACGGTCGCCCTGCTGACGCCCAGACGTTTGGCGATGTCGCCCTGGGTGGCGTCCTCCAGGTAGTACTGCTGGGCCGCCGCGTACATCAGCTCGTGGGGGAATCTGGCCTGAGCCTCGGGGACGGCGTCGGCGGCATTCATGCGCGCGCTCCATGGGGATCCGTGAACAGATTTGCAGAACTGATGCGCAACCACTATAGCTTTGTGCTTACCGGAGCACAGGCTAGCCGTTGACCAACGCATCACCGAGAGGGGTGCGCGCGTACAGCACGCTGCGGCCCGTGCGGGTGCCCGCGATCAGGCCCGTCCTGCGCAGCGCGGCGATGTGCCCGCCCGCGGTGCCCACGCTCTGCCCGAGCAGGGCGGCGAGCTGGGTGGTGCTGGCGGGCTCGGACAACTCGGCCAGGATGCGGGCCCGGCTGCGCCCGATCAGCGAGGCCAGGTCCCGCGGCGGCGGGGCGGGCGCGGCCGCGATGCCCCTGGCCGGATAGACCATCGCGTACGGCCAGTCGTCCTCCAGATAGGTGCCGATCGTCTCCATGAACGCCGAGGGCACGAAGAGCAGCCCCTTGCCGCCGAGCCGGTGGTCCCCCGACGAGGTCATCTCGATCTCGATCCGGCCGCCGGCCCGCCAGTGCACCTTCGGGCTGAGGTCCTCCAGCGCCGCCTGCCAGCCGTACGCGGCCAGCCGCCCGGCCCGGTAAGCCACGTCCCGCTGCAGGACCGCACGCAAGCGCGGCCAGTCGTGCGCGAGGATCTCCGTCCACAGCGCCTCGTACGCGTCCGCGAACCGCGTCACCACCCCCGGCGCCAGCAGCAGCTCCCTGACCCAGCGCGTCACCGGGGGTCGCTTGGCCAGCACCCGCTCGATCTCCGCCCGCGCCTGCGCCGGCGGGGTCGCCCGCATGGCCGCCAGCTCCGCCTCGAACGGCACGTCCACCGCGGTCGGCGGGGGCGCGATGAAGTCCACGTTCGCGTCGCCCCTGTTGCCGCTGACCGCGCCGGCGGCCCGCAGCACGGGGTGCCGCCGCATCAGCTCCCTGTGGGTCTCGCGCCATCGGGCCACCCACGGGCCGTGGGCGCCCGCCCGGTAGCGGCCCGCCAGCACCCACTGCGCGTGCATGGTCTCGATCAAGGGGGAGATCGCGAACCTGCTCGCCATCAGATCCTGCGGCACGACTTCGATCGTCACCAGCACCTTTCGGTTATATCCGAAGAAGTCGCTCCGGCGGGAGGGGTGGCCCGAGCATCGGGGACGTGAAGGGTGCGACGTTCGGCGAGGTGTTCGCCGTCAAGGAGTTCCGCGTTCTGTTCGCCGGCTTCGTGCTGCTGATCGTCGGCGACTCGATCAAGATGCTGGCGCTGTCGGTGCTGGTCTTCGAGCGGACCGGGTCGCCAGGGCTGTCCGCCGCGGCGTACATGGCCGGGTGGCTGCCGTTCATCGTGGGCGGGCTGTTCCTGCTCTCCCTGGCCGACCGGGTGCCCGCGCGGGCGCTCATGGTGGCGGGCGAGTTGATCAGGGCGCTCACCTGCGCGCTGCTCGCCTGGGCCGGGATGCCCGTGTGGGCGATGCTGGCGCTCGTCATCGGCACGGGGCTGCTCTCGCCGGTGTTCTTCGCGGCGCGCGCCGCCATGCTGCCCGAGGTGCTGCCGGGGGACGCGTTCGTGCTGGGACGGTCGGTGCTCAACGTCGCCTCGGCCGGCGGGCAGATACTCGGGCTGGCGGTCGGCGGCGCGTTCCTGGCCTTCGCCGGGCCGTCCGGGGCCCTCGGGGTGACGGCCGGGCTGTCCGTGCTGGGAGCCGTGGTGCTGCGGGCCGGGCTGCCCTTCACCCAGGCCCGGGGTGCGGGGCAGCGGGGCGCGGTGCGGCAGACCCTGCGGGTCAACCGGCGGCTGCTGGCCGATGGGCGGGTGCGCGGGCTGCTGCTGGCCGGGTGGCTGCCGCCCGTCTGCCTGGCGGGGGCCGAGGCGATGGTGGTGCCCTACCTCGGCGGGCAGGGGCAGGCGGGAGTCGTGCTCGCGGCGGCGGCCGGGGGAATGGCGGTGGGGGAGTTCGCGGTCGGGCGGTTCGTGACGCCCGGCGGGCGGGAACGGCTGTCGTTGCCGCTGGCCGTGTTGCTGGGGGTGCCGTGGCTGGGGTTCGCCCTCGCTCCCGGGGTGGGGTGGGCGGCGGTGCTCGCGGCGCTGGCCACGGCGGGGCTGGCTTACCAGCTCGGGTTGCAGCGGCGGTTCGTGGACGTGGTGCCGGAGGAGGTGCGGGGGCAGGCGTTCGGGTTGCAGTCGGCCGGGCTCATGACGGGGCAGGCGGCGGGGGCGGCGCTGGTCGGGGGGCTGGGGGAAGTGGTCGGGCCGGGGGAGGCGATCGCCGTGTCGGGGGCGATGGGGGTTGTGGTGGCGGTCGCGCTGGCTCGCGTGCTGCGGCCCGCGCGCGTGATCTCTACCTCTGGTCTTCCGGGGCGAGTTCGCCCGAGCCGCGCGGAATGAGCCGTACGGGCAGTTCGATGTGCTCGGACGGGCCGCCGTCACCGCGCAGGCGGCGGAACAGCAGCTCGGCCGAGACCCGCCCCATCCACGACGGATCCTGCGCCACCACGCTCACCCCCGGCCGCAGCAGGTCGGCGAGCTCGAAGTCGTCGAACCCGACCAGCGCCACCCGCCGCCCCTCCAGCGCCCGCAGGGTGGTGACGGTGTGCCGCCCGTTCCCGGTGAACAGCGCCGTCGGCGGATCGTCCAGCGCGAACATCCGCGCCAGCTCCTCACGCGCGGCGTCGAGCCCAGGCGGCCGCATCGACACCAGCCGCCCGTCGAAGAGCCCGCCCAGCTCCTCCCGGTAGCCGCGCAGCCGCTGGGCGGCCGTGAAGATGGCCGGGTCGTCGCCGAGCATGGCGATCCGGCGGTGGCCGTGCGTCATGAGGTGCCGGACCGCCTGCCTGGCCCCGCCCACGTTGTCGGTGAGCACGGTGTCCGCGTCGATGCCCGCGCCGGGCGGCCGGTCGGCGAACACCGCCGGGGTGCCCGCCTCCAGCTCGGGCCGCAGGTACGTGTGGTCGTCGCCCGCCGGAACCAGGATGAGCCCGTCCACGCGCCGCGCGCAGAACGTCTCGACCAGCTCCCGCTCCCTGCCCGGCTCCTCCCCGGACGAGCCGCTGAGCAGCAGGCAGCCGTGGTCGATGACGACGTCCTCGACGGCCCGGCTCAGGCCCGAGTAGAACGGGTCGGCGACGTCCTCGATCACCAGCCCGATCGTGGCGGTCCTGCCTCTGCGCAGCACCCGGGCGCTCTCGTTGCGGCTGTATCCCAGCCGGTCGATGGCCGCGCGCACCCGCTCGGCGGTGGCGGGGTGCACGCCGGGCTCGCCGTTCACGACGCGCGAGACGGTCTTGAGCGCCACGCCCGCCGCCGAGGCGACGTCCTTCATCGTCGGTCTCACGCCTGGATCATTTCTCATGCGGGAGGGGCAGACAACGTTGTCAAGGGCCTGTGCGAGAGTGGTCCCCTATGTCGTTGAGATCCGCATTGCTCGTGGCAGGGTTCGCCCTGGCCGCGCTCAACCTGCGCCCGGCCATCGCGGGTGTCTCCCCCCTCCTCGACGAGATCATGAACGACGTCGGCCTCACCCCGGCGGGCGGCGGCGCGATCACCACGGTCATGGTGGTCTGCCTCGGCGTGTTCGGGCCGGTCACGCCGCTGCTCGCGCGCCGCATCGGGCTCGACCGCACGCTGCTGCTGGGCCTGCTGGTGATCGCCGCGGGCGTCGTGCTGCGCGGCCTGGACGGCGCGCCCGTCCTCTACCTCGGCTCGGCCCTGGCCGCCACCGCCATCGCCGTCATGAACGTCTCCATGCCGGGCGTCGTCAAGCAGCACTTCCCGACCAGGGTCAACCTCATGACCGGCGTCTACGTCTCCTGCGTGGTGGCCGGCGCGGCGGGCGCGTCCGCACTGGTGATCCCGATCGAGCAGGCCACCGGCTACGGCTGGCGCGGCGTCTCGGCGCTGCTCGCCGTGCCTGCCCTGCTGGCGGCGCTGCTCTGGCTTCCGCAGGCGCTGCGCAAGCAGGTGCGCGCCCAGAACGGGCCCCGCCCCTTCGGCGCGGTGCTGCGCAGCCGCGTCACCTGGTACATCACCGCGCTCATGGGCCTGCAGTCGCTGACCTTCTACGTCATGCTGGCCTGGCTGCCCACGATCTTCCTGGAGGCGGGCCTCGCCGCCGACCAGGCCGGCTACCTGCTCAGCCTGACGAACGCGGTCCAGGTCGCCACCTCGCTGGCCGTCCCCGTCCTGGCCGGCCGGCGCGCCTCCCAGGTCCCGTACGTGGTGGGGGCCGGCGTGCTGACCGTGCTCGGCTACCTGGGCATGCTGCTGGCCCCGACCACCGTGCCGTGGGTGTGGATGATCGTGCTCGGCATCGGCCAGGGCGCCTCGTTCGCGCTCGCGCTGCTCATCATCGCGCTGCGCCCGTCCGGGCCCGCCGAGGTGACGGCGCTGTCAGCCGTGGCGCAGTCCGTCGGGTACGTGATCGCGGCGCTGGGGCCGCTGCTGTTCGGCTTCCTGCGGCAGGCCTCGGGCGGGTGGACGGTGCCGCTGGTCGCCGGGCTGGGGGTGTGCGCGGTGCAGATCGTGGCCGGATGGTTCGCCGGGCGCCCTGCTACGTTGGGAAAGGCCCAGATTTAGATCTCCGGGGGTTCGACGCGTGCTGATCGAGACGCTCCGGCGGCTGGCCGGGGAGCGCGATGGGGTGCTGGGGGTGGAGCCCGGCCTCGTCATCGAGCCCGACGAGAGCTGGATGCCGGTGAGCGAGCTGGTGCGGGAGCCGTACACGCTGCTCACGCATCTCGTGGACGAGACGGCCGCCCGCTGGGGCGCGCCGTTCCACGTCGGCGCGGCGCTGTTCTGGAAGACGTACGGCTACTGGCACACGCTGCCCATGGCGCTCGGGTGGGCGCTGGATGGGCGGGTGCCGGTCATGCGGGCGGCGGAGACGTACTTCAAGGTGTCGGGTGCAGGGGTGACGATCGCGGCGACGCGCGTGAGCTGGGGGTCCGGCGCCGGGGTGATCGGCGCGGCGCTGGAGGAGTCGCAGCGGCCGATGGTCGAGGTGCTCAGCCGGATGGCCAAGGTGGGGGAGCGCACGCTGTGGGGCTCCACCGCCGAGGCCGTCGCCCACCCGCTGACCTCCATCGTGCGGGGCGACTACCTGAGGTTGCTGAAGGAGATCGGGCCGCCGCTCGACGGGCTCGTGGAGCCCGCCGGCGACGGCTACTTCCGCAGGACGTGCTGCTTGTGGATCGCGCTGCCCGACGTGGAGCCCTGCGGGAGCTGCTGTGTGCTGAGGCCGCGCGACCGGAGCAGACTCAGGTCGCGCGGCCAGGGCTGACGGCGTGCTCAGGCCAGGTGCTCAGGCCACGCGTTCGGGCCGCGTGCTCGGGTCAGGTGCTCAGGCGACGTGCTCGGCCACGCGCTCGGGGCTGGGCGCCGCTGTGGTGGCGGCGGGCTCGGGCGCGAGCGGCTCGGGGCCGGCGGCCGGGTCGTCCATCGGACGCAGCTCGTCGGCGTAGCTCACCGAGACGCGGCGCATGACGCCCGTGCCGTCGATCGAGTACTGGCCCAGCCGCCACAGCGGCGGCGAGTACGCGTGGATCGACACGCTCTCGTCCACCGCCCCGGTGAGCCGGTGGATGTGGTCGGGCCCGAACGAGAACGACTGGCCCGCAGGAACCACCGTCTCCAGGTGCTCGCCGCCGATGCGCGGGTTGCACTCCTTCAGCGCGCCCTGCACGACGTGCACGGCACCCGAGGAGGTGTCGTGGTCGTGCCAGCCCGTGTCGTCCTCGGGGCGCCAGCACAGCAGCCACACGTCCACGTACGCGTCGCGGTAGAGCGAGGCGTAGTGACGGCCGCCGTCGGCCGGGAAGTCCACCTGCTCGCGCCACTCCTGCGGGCTGGCGGCCAGCTCGTTCACCAGATCGCGCAGCTCGCGCCGGTCGAGGACACGCTCCGGGAGCCCTGCACAGGTGCCCCCGTCCTGGATCTGCTCTGTGTTCACGTACGAGACTCCTTTCCGCTGATGAGGCGACGGGGGTTGACGACCTTGATGGCGTGGTCCGCGGCCGCGCCGAGGCCGGGTTCCGGTGCTTTGGCGTAGGGGGCGTCGGAGCCGTTGACCACGACGTCGATGCCCAGCTCGCGGACGATCGCGTCGATCGCGCGCGGGCCGTACGAAGAGGTCTCCACGAAGAAGTTCGGGTCGACCAGGCCGCGCCCGCCGCCGCCCCTGGCGATCAGGCGTTCCGAGTGCAGCGGGGCGAGCCCCGCGAGCAGCGCGAAGCAGACGCGCAGGCGCGGGTGCCTGGGGCGGACGACGGCGTGGAAGTAGTGCCAGGACGCGTGCATCTGCTGCACGTACGGCACCAGCGCCGGCCACCACGGCGGCGTGGCGGCGCCGTGGGCGGTGCGCGGGAACGGCGGCGTGCCGATCGCGGGACCGGCCGGGCCCGGGTGCACAAACAGCGGCAGGTTCCGCTCGGTCAGCACGTCCAGCAGCTCGTCGTCCGGCGCGGCGGTGGCCGGGATCTGCAGGCCGACGAGGCCGCGGTCGAGGTCCTCGGCGAGCCGGTCGGGGTCGGGCTCGCTGTGGCAGGTCGCCGCCCACGCCGCGTACGGTGCGCCCAGCGCGAGCGCGCCCTCGTGGTAGGCGTCGATCAGCGGCCAGGACTCCTCGGGCGGCAGGAACTCGATGCCGAGCGGGCTCGACAGCGAGACCAGGGCCAGCTCCAGGCCGGTGGTGTCGCGCTTGTCGTGGTCGGCGGGGTTCACTTCGTACGGCGGCTCGCCGTCAAGGACCAGCGTCCACCCGTCGAGGTACGGAGGGGTGCTGCGAGCGCGCAGGGCATCGACGAACGTGCTCGTCCACAGGTGCTGGTGCACGTCGATGCTCACGGGCGGTCGCCTCCTTCCGCTATTTCCTACTCACAATACATGTAAACGCTCTGCGCTGTGACATCTTCGCCTTGAACCGTTTCAGTGATACGGTTCAGTGAACCGCTTCACATCCGCCTTGTCAACGGTGGTACAGCTCACACGAGGCCGCCACGAACTGCGGCGAGCGCTGCTCGACGCGCCCCCACCTGGGGACACGGGTCGGCAAATCTGACAATTCACTGACAGGGAATCTGCTTCTGTCGGCCTCACGCAATAGGCTGGCGTAATGCCTCGCAAGAGAGCGACGATCCGTGAGGTGGCCCAGGCCACAGGCCTGTCACCGGCGGCCGTCTCCTACGCGCTACGCGGCCTGCAGGTGTCGGAGGAGACCATGGAGCGGGTGCGCGCCGCCGCGGCCGAGCTCGGCTACGAGGCCGATCCCATCGCCAGAGCCCTGGCCAGCGGGCGCACCGGGATGATCGGCCTGCTGTGCGGCTCGCTGGAGGACCTCTGGCAGCAGTCCCTGGCGGTCGGCATCAGCAGAGGGCTGCGGGAGAAAGACCGCTACGCCCTCATCCTCGACGCATTCGGCGACCCGGCCAGAGAGCGGGCCCTGGCCCAGCAGCTCCGCGACCAGCGCGTCGACGGCATGATCGTGCAGCCGATCGACCCGGCCGCCGCGTTCTGGCCCGAGCTGTGCGAGTCGTTGCCGGTCGTCGCGATCGGCGACTCCATCTCCGGCACGGCCGGCGAGGTCGTCTTCGACAACCGCAGCGGGGTGACGCTCGCCCTGGAGCACCTGCGCGCCCTCGGCCACCGCCGCGTCGCCGTGCTCACCTCCACCCAGGCCAGCACCCCCGACCGGCCCGCCGACGTGCACGTCACGGCCGAGGCCGACCGGCTGGGGCTGGACATCGAGGTCGCCACCGCGCCCCACGGGCTGGCCGGCGCCACCGCCGCCGCCCACGAGCTGCTCAGCGGCGACAAACCGAGCGCCGTGTTCTGCTTCGCCGACTCGATCGCCTACGGCGTGTACGCGGCGGCCCAGGAGCTGGGGCTGTCGATCCCCGGCGACGTGTCCGTCATGGGCTACGACGACCATCCGATGTCGGGGCTGCTGTCACCAGGGCTCACCACCGTCGACTGGGACATCGCGGGCATCATCCGGGCCGCGGTGCGGCTCATCTCGGCGGCGGCCGACGGCGGCGCCAGGCGGCGGCGCGTCATGCAGAAGCCCACGCTCAGGGAGCGCGGGTCCGTCGCCCGGGTGCCCTGAAACGTTCCCGCCCGCAGACGGCCCGGAGAGGCTCGCGCCCCCAGACAGTCCGGAGACGCTCCCGCCCGCAGACGGCCCGGAGACGCTTGCGCCCGCTGACAGTCCGGAGACGCTCCCGCCCGCTGACAGTACGTGGCGGGAGTGCTCCAGATCCTCCGTGAGCGGGCGGTCAGGGGCGGGGGAGCCCAGGGCGCGGGCGGCGGCGGTGCGCTCGCACGCCAGCACGAGCTCCAGCGGCTCCACGCAACGCAGCGTGTGGCGGGCGGCCTGGGTGGCGAACCCCGCGTGGTCCTCCACGCCGCGCGAGATCACCGCCGTGCCCGTCGTCGCCGGGTTCGCCAGGTGGCGCAGGTCGGCCAGGGCGTCCTGGGCCACGTACTCGAGGATCAGCGCACCGGACGCGCCGGCGCGGTCGGCCAGGAACGGCAGGCGGCCCGTGTAGGACGGGTCCATCAGCGTCGCCAGGCGGGCCGTGCTGAGCTGGGCCGTCTGCACCAGCGCGGCCCGCAGCGCGTCCAGCGCCAGGGCCACGGGGGCCGAGTGGAAGTTGCCGTTGTGCCAGGCCAGGGAGGCGGCGAAGAGCGGGTTCTCGGTGGCGGCGTTGAGGTCGGTCTCGATCGTGGTGACGGCCCGGTCGAGCGCGTCCAGGGCGGCGCCGTGCACCTGGGCGAAGGCGCGGAAGCCGTACGGGTCCTGGATGCGGGGGGTGGGGTCGTGGGCCAGCAGGCCGCGCAGCCTGGCGGCCACGGCGGCCTGGCCCGGGTGCGGGCGGGCCTCCTGCACCACGGCGGCCAGTGGCTCGGGGGAGGCGTCCACGGCGGTGAACGACATCATCGCGACGTCCACGGTCGCGTCGAGAAGGATGCGCAGGCGGTGGCAGGCGATGGCGGCGTCGGCCAGGGTGGCGGCGCCCGAGCTGATGAACGGCAGGGCGTCGGCTGAGGTGAGGTTGTGGCGGGGACCACCGTCCATCTTGTCGTGGTTCCAGGGGATTTCGCCGAGGAGACAGAGGGCGGTGGTGGCGAGGGCCGTGAGGTCGCCGGTGCCGATCGCGCCGTACGTGTGCAGCGGCGGCGTCCAGCCCTCGTCGATCGCCTGCGCCAGCGCGAGGCAGACGGCCGGGTCCACGCCGGAGCCGCCCGCGAGGAGCTGGTTGAGCCTGACCACCAGCATGGCCCTGGCCCGCGCCGGCGGGAGGGGCGGGCCCGCGGCGATGGCGTGGCTGCGCAGCAGGTCGAGGCCCGCGCCCGTCACCACGATGTCGCGGTTGGCGCCCACGCCCGTGCTCCTGCCGTACACCGGGCCGGTCAGTTCCTGGGCGGTGGCCCACGCGGCCCGGGCGCGATCGAGCGAGGCGATCGTGACCCGGGCCCCGCCGTACGCGACCTCGTGAACCTGTGCGCAGGTCAGGCCGGCGCCGTCGAGCTCCATGGGGAGTGGTCAGTCGTTGTCGGGGATGAACAGGCCGAGCGCCCAGCTCACCACGCTGATGATGACGGCGCCCCAGAAGGCCGCCGGGTAGAAGTTGTCCACGTGGAAGGGGATGTCGAACTGGCCCGCGATCCAGCTCGTCAGGTACAGCATGGCCGCGTTGATCACGAGGAGGAACAGGCCCAGGGTCAGCACGATCACCGCGCACCCCAGGGCCTTCACGATGGGCTTGACGATGGCGTTGACCAGCCCGAAGATCAACGCCACGAGGAGCAGGACACCCCAGTACGTGGCCGAGTTGGTGGGGGCGTCGACGTCGATGCCGTCGATGAACTGGATGGCCACCCACAAGGCCACCGCGGCGGCGATGGTTCTGATGATGAATCTCACGCTGAATGATCCTCCCACTTGAGATCGGTGCTCGATAGAGGGCGTAGTCACTACGATGCCCGGCCGTCACTGTGCGTAGTCCCGGTTATCGTCGGCCCAACGAGGGAACAGGCGTGCAGGGGAGGGAGCGAAATGGACGCTAACGGGCTCGAGTCGCTGCCGGCCAACGAGTTGCACGAGAGGGCCGTGCGGTATGCCGTGCGGCATGGGGACCTGGGGTTCCTGTGGGAACTGTTGAAGGTCATCCCGGCGGCTGAGGCGGCCAGCGGTCATGCCAACGAGACTGCCAACGATCTCAGTAAGGTGTCCGCTTTGCTCAGTGATGCCATCGCGGCGGGTGAGGGCAAGCTGGGTGAGGCGTTGCGGCCGGTGTACATCGATTATTTGCGGAAACATCCCGACGCCTAGCGTGGTGGGGCGCGTGTCACCCGCCTCAGGCGGCACCGGCCCGCTCGGCACGGCCCGCTCGGCACGGCCCGCTCGGCACGGCCCGCTCGGCACGGCCCGCTCGGCACGGCCCGCTCGGCACGGCCCGCTCGGCACGGCCCGCTCGGCACGGCCCGCTCGGCACGGCCCGCTCAGCACGCTCAGCACGCTCAGCGCACGGCACGCTCGCACGGCACAGCTCGGCTCGCTCAGCAGGCGTGGCGCCTCAGCGGGCGAGGCAAGATCGGCGGAGCGCTGTGCAGGCGACGGGCCACTCCTGCCCCGGAGAGGCGGCGGAGGGCCGCGCCGTGCTGAGCGCGCCGAGCGGCTGCGCCTGCTGGGCGGCTGCGCTCGCTGCGCCAGCCGGGCCTGCTGGGCGCGCCGAGGCTGCGCCTGCGACGCCTGCTGGCTCGCCGAGAGGCTGCGCCTGCTGAAGTGCTGAGTGCGCTGAGGTGCCGGGCGTGCCGACGTGTCGGGCGTGCTGAGGTGCCGGGCGTGCCGACGTGCCGGGCGCGCGGAGGGCCGGGGGGCTCGTGTCCCGCAGGCTGTCAGCCCGCGAGTCGCGCCCCCTTCCCGCTGTAGTCCAGGAACCCGGGCGTGACGACCTCCTGCCCGTCCCTGCCGACGATCATGGTCTCGTACGCCCCCGCCCGAGCCAGCTCCCCCGCGAACCGCCGCCCCCTGACGGCCCCCATGGCGTAGATCGCGGTGGCGTACCCATCGGCCATCCCGAGGTCGGGCCCGATGACGGTGACGGAGCCGAGCGCGTCCACGACCTGCCCGGTGTGCGGGTCGACGACGGACGAGCCGCCCGAGGTGGCGACGCCCAGGTCGTGCGCGAAGACGACCTTGCGGACGGCGCCGGTGCGCGGGTCGCGGATGCCGACGCGCCAGCGCCTGCCCGGCGCGGAGGAGCCGCGCACTCTGATGTCGTTGCCCGCGGTGATGCGGTGGTCGCCGGCGCCGGCGTTGGCGAGGGCGCGCGAGAGGCGTTCCAGTGCCCAGCCCTTGAGGTAGCCGGACGGGTCGATGACGCCGCCGATGCGGGGTTCGAACCAGCCGCCGGTGGCTTCGCTGAGCGTTTCGCAGCGGTGCAGGACCTCGATGAGTTCGGGGACCTGTTCGATCGTCCCGCCGCGGTTGAGCCGGGCGATCTGGCTGTCGTCGCGGGCCGGGTCGAAGGTGTCGTCCACCCACCGCAGCCAGGCGAACGCGTCGTCGAGCAGCGGGGTCAGCTCGCGGGCGGGGAGCGCCGTGCGGATGTCCACGCTCACCGGTTGCCCCATGACCATCTCGACACGGGCGCTTCCTGGGAACGTCGTCGTGGACTGGGCGATCTGAGAAGTCGTCACCTTGCCTCCTTGTCCTGGAATCCACGCTGTCAGGTGAGGCGTATGGTGGGCCTAAACCTTTTGCCCGGATTTGAAATGAATCTGTGACTTGGGGATGGCGAGGCGTGACAGGGCGCCTCCCACGTACCGCTTGAACCGCCGCGGACCTGCCACGACCACCTGGCGGTCGGCGATGTCGGGGATCTCGCGGCTCAGGCCGGAGGCGCTCACCCGCTCCTTGGCCCGCGGGTCGTGCTCGTCGCCGACGACGAGGATGAGGCCGTAGCGGGTCTGCAGGTCGAGCAGCTCGTCGGTGGCGCGGTCGGTGCGGTAGACGGCCACGGTGTCCGTCGCGCCGGCCAGGCGTTCGCGCAGCGAGCCGGCGTCGAGGCCGGTGGCGATCAGTAAGGAGGGACGGGTCTCGTCGGGGAGCCGGTGGCTCAGCACCGCCATGACGGCCGCCATCGCGTACAGCAGGAGTGAGCCCACCCGGCTGAGGCTGGTCACGTGGGCGGTGGAGCTGAACTGGTGTGCCACCAGCAGGGCGCCGGCGAGGTAGCCGCCGAGCCGCAGGCGCTGCCTGGCCTCCTCGGTGCGCAGGTAGTCGGCGGCCTTGGCGCTGAGCAGCCCCAGCGTCACCAGCAGCGCGGACGCCGCGAAGGCGGTAGGGGACCACGGGTAACCGAAACCAGGCCCGATCGCGCCGAACTCGGCCACCGCGACCCCGCTCCAGAAGAGGATCGGGCCCTGATGAACATTCACCTCGCTAGCCATGACTTCACGATGCTGAACGAACATTAAAGCTTCCTGAGTAGGGTCTGAAACATGGCTAACGTACGTGTCGAGCGGACTGAAGAGGGCGGATTCCGGGCCACCAACGCCCGTGGCGCCGAGGTGCTCATCGGTGGCGGTGACCAGGACGGGGTGTTCACTCCGGTCGAGTTGCTGCTGGCCGCGGTGGGCGGATGCAACATCGTGACCGTCGAGCCGCTCACCGCCAAGCGCGGTCATCGGCTGGTGCGGCTGGAGATGAGCGTCCAGGCGGAGAAGGCCGAGCCGAACAAGCTCGGTCCTGTGACGATCACGTACGACGTGGAGCTGCCGTCCGAGCAGGCCGATGAGGTGTTCAGGGCGGTGGCGGGGCGCGTGCACGAGAAGTACTGCACGGTGAGCCGGTCGCTGCAGGAGGGCACTGAGGTGCGGTTGGAGCTTCCGTAGGCGGATAAGACAGATATTCGACCCCGTTATGACGCGACCGTTGCATTCCTCTCGGTAGCGTTGTAGCAGGTCAGGAGCTCAGCAACTGACCGAACGACCTTCACCGATGCGGACGCGGAGGGGGACCGCGGTTCGCTAGTGCGGGACCGCCGGCGCTTTTGGGGGAAAGCGCCGGCCTGGACCGCCAGTGATCGGGCCGGGCAGCTTTGGGGGAACTGCCCGGCCCGATCCATGCGTATCCTCCGGTTATGTGAAGAAAGTTCTCATCGACTGTGACCCCGGCATCGACGACGCGCTCGCCCTGGCGCTGGCGGCAGGCTCCGCCGACTCCCTCGACCTCGTAGGCGTGACCACGGTGGGCGGCAACGTCGACCTGGAGCTGACCACCGCGAACGCGGTGGCGCTGCGGGAGTTCCTCCAGATGGGCGACGTGCCGGTGACGCCGGGCAGCGCGGGCGCGCTGCTGCACCGCACGGTCAGGGCCACCGCCGTGCACGGCGACACCGGGCTGGGCGACGTGGTCTTGCCGACGCCGGAGCGGGGGCCGTCCGAGGGGCACGCGGTCGACTTCATCATCGAGACGCTGAAGGCCGCCCCCGGCGAGATCACGCTGGTGGCCGTGGGGCCGCTGTCGAACCTCGCCCTCGCCGTACGCCGCGAGCCGCGCGTCGTCGAGTGGGCCCGCGACCTGGTCATCATGGGCGGCTCCTACACGCGCGGCAACCACAACCCGGCGGCCGAGTTCAACATGCTGGCCGACCCCGAGGCGGCGGCGATCGTGTTCGAGGCCGGGTGGACGGTGACCATGCTCGGGCTCGACGTGACGCTCAAGGCCATGGTCGACGGGGGCGTGCTGGACCGGATGCGGCCGCTCGGGCGGCTGGCCGACCTGCTGGTGCCGGCCGCGCAGTTCTACGGGGTGGTGACGGCCGAGGGCGGCCCGGCCATCCATGACGCGTGCGCGGTGGCGTACGTGCTCGACCCCACGCTGTTCACCTGCGTGCCCGCCGTCGTGAACGTGGAGACCGCCGGGCAGTACACCCGCGGCATGACGGTGACGGACTTCAGGGTGTCGGGACGGGAGGCGAACGCCCTGGTGGCGACGGCCGTGGACGTGCCCGCGTTCTGGGATCTGGTGATCGGGGCGTACCAGAAGCTGGCCACCCGCCTGGGATGACCCGGCACGACCACTGTGCGGCGGCTGATAGAGTTTCTCTTGTTGCGCCGCTAGCTCAGTTGGTTAGAGCAGCTGACTCTTAATCAGCGGGTCCGGGGTTCGAGTCCCTGGCGGCGCACCACCACCGACAAGGGCACCGTCTCGACGACGGTGCCCTTCGTCTTTCCCGCTCAGGCGGGCCGCTCGTCCACCCCGACGGCGCCGACCCCGCTGGTGAAGATGCCTCCGCAGTAGCCCTGCGACTCCCCGTAGCCGCCGGGTGGGAGCGTCACCCACTCGCCCACCACGTCCGGCGCCCTGCCGCAGACGACCACGGCCCGGAAGACCCAGCTCTGGCCCGTGGGGTTGCTGCAGGCGGCGATGCCGAGGTCGTTGTCGTTGGCGTGCACGTAGGTGTCGCATCTCAGCACCGTGGCCGCCGCCGACGCGGACGACGGCAGCCCGGCCGACATCAGCGCGATGAGCCCGCCCGCAGCCGCTGCGATGAGTGTTCCCCTGGACATTGCCCCTCCTGAAACGATCGCTGCCCGTTACTTTGCGCAGCCGATCGTAGTCGAAGAGTAGTCGCTACGACTCCTGGAGCCGCCGGATCATCGCCTGCTTGGCAGTGGCGAACTCCTCGTCCGTCAGCACCCCGGAACGGTGTAACTGGCCCAGCTCGGCCAGCCGGCGCAGGACCGCGTCGTGCACGTCGTCGGCGACCGGCGGCGGCGCGGCGGGCAGTTCGGGCTGCTCGCGCGGCAGCCGGGCCAGCACGGCCGCGGCCACCAGCGCCGTCGCGCCGCCGAACCGCTGGATGCCCCAGGACACGCAGCGCAGATCCTTCTGCGGCGGCCTGGCGCTCGGCGCCTCGCCCTTGATCCGGAAGCGCAACGTGCCGTAGCCCATGCCGGACTGCGGCTTCCACTCCACGCCGGAGACGTCGGACAGCGGGAACTCCTGCGGGCCCGCCTTCTCCTTCTCCGTGCTCGCCCAGCCGGTCCACTCCAGCCGTACGCGCTCGCCGTCGAAGAGCGCCGCGCCGTCGCCCGCCGAGGCGGAGATGGGCACGTCGGGGACGGGCAGCAGGTAGTCGTCGCAGGGGCCGCCGGGCGTCTGGTAGACGGTCAGGGTGTCGCGGATCTCGTCGGCGAAGTACTCGGCCGCGCCCACCCGGGCCTTCGGCACGGCCAGCCGGTACGGGTCGGCGGGCGGCCCGAGCGCCCCGGCGGCCACGTCGAACAGCGCGTCGGCGCCCTTGCGCAACCGCAGGCGGAGGTGGCCGCCCTTGCGCGCGGGCTCGAAGGCCACGCCGGCGATCGCCTCCAGCGGGACGCGCACCTCACCCAAGGTCCTGCGCAGCTCGTCGATGTCCTTGTCGCTCCCGGGGACGATCCGCAGCAATTCCCCATTGAACGTCCATGACCCGTCTGGGACAGCGATCTCGGCCATATTCTCAGCCTAGGACACGCTCGCGGCACCACCCAGGCGAAGGAGCGGAATGCAGATCTTCACGAGCTGGCCGTCGTGGGCGCACGCGGAGGGCCCGCTGAGCCGGGCGCTTCCCGCGTCCACCGTGACCTCCCTGCGCGACGCGGTCGCCTTCGCGCGGCGCATGCACGGGGTGCAGCAGCGGCCGACCGGGCGGCCGTACGTCGAGCACCTGCTGGAGGCGCTGGAGGTGGCGGTGTGCGGCGCGGGGCTGAGCGACAGGGAGGTGCTGGTCGCGACCGTGCTGCACGACGTGCTGGAGGACACGCCGTGCACCGAGGGGGAGGTGGCGCGGCGCTTCGGGCCCGAGGTGTCGGCGCTGGTGCGGTGGGTGACCAAGCCGCGCGGCGGCTCGAAGGCCGACTACCTGGCCACCCTGGTGAAGGCGCCGCCGCGGGCCGTGCTGGTGAAGCTGTCGGACCGGGTGAGCAACGTGCAGGAGCTGCAACGCATGTCGTGGCGGTTCCAGCGGCGGTACTACCTGGAGACGGTGGCGTACATCATGCCGCTGGCCGGGGCGCATCCGTGGTTCGCCGAGTGGTTCAGTGAGTGGCGGTGCCGGTGGCGGCGCGTCGAGCGGTGGCCGGCGTCCTGACCTGGCCGCCGATCCTAGCCGCCGATCCTGGCCGTCCGGTTGCGCACGCCCTCGAAGTGCGCCTGTACGGCGGCCACCGCGGCGGCCCTGTCGCCCTTGAGCACCGCCGTGTAGATGTCGCGGTGCCGCCTGGCCACGTCGGCGGGCGGCTCGTCCGGTGCGCCGAGCGCGTCGCGGAGCTGGTAGTAGACGTCCCAGAAGGCGCCCAGGAGCTGGCCGACCAGGGGGTTGCCGAGCGGCCGGTAGAGCACGTCGTGGAAGAGGCGGTCGGTCTCGGGGGAGACCAGCCCGGCCTGCGCCTCGCTCTCCATCCGCGCCATGACGTCGGCGACCGGTGTCAGGTCGACCTCGGGGCCCAGCTCGATCAGCCGCTGGACGAGGCCGCTCTCCAGGATCTCGCGGATCTGCACCAGGTGGGCGAGGTGGTTGGCGCCGTTCTGGAGGGTGAGGCGGCTGTGGAAGGTCAGCTCGTCGACCAGCCCGGCCAGGGACATGCGGCCCACGAACATGCCGAAGCCGTGGCGGATGTCCACGATGCCCACCGCTTGCAGGGCCTTCAGCGCCTCCCGTACCGAGTTGCGGCTGACCTGGAGCTCCTCCATGAGCTCCGACTCGGTGGGGAGGGGGTCGCCCGCCACCAGCCCGCGTCTGACGATGAGGTCCTTGACGCCCTCCTGGGCTTCCACGGCGCGGCTGGGGCGCGCCGGACGCGGGACTGTGGTCATGAAGAATCCTTTCATCACAGGTAACAATCCGGAAATCTTCCGTTGACCTCAAGCCGTGGTGGCAATTAGCGTCCACCTTACGCACATCGTAGGACATGGGATGTCCCATGTCCTATCCCCTCTTCAGGAGGCAACCGTGAGCTCTGAGTTCAGTCGCCGCGACTTCCTGCGTTACAGCGGGGCGACGGGTGCGGCGGCGTTCATCGCGGCCACGCTCTCCGCTTGCTCCGGAGGCCCGGCCTCGACCGGCTCGGTCGGCGCCGGGACCAACAAGGACCTGATCACCGCCGTCATCGGGTACGGCAACGACCAGAGCTGGGACCCGACGCAGACCGCCTCGGCCTTCGCCATGGCCGGCATCAACCACGTCTACGAGGGTCTGCTCGACACCGACCCGATCACCCGCGAGCCCTACCCCGCGCTGGCCACCGCGCTGCCCGCCGACACCAACGCCACCACCTGGAAGTTCACGCTCAGGGACGGCGCCAAGTGGCACGACGGGCAACCCGTCACGGCCGACGACGTGGTCTTCACCTTCGAGCGGATCCTCGGCCCCGACAACGTCCTGACCGGCAACTTCTTCAAGTCCTGGCTGCGGGAAGTGAAGAAGGTGGACGACAGGAGCGTGGAACTGGTCTTCAAGTTCCCCTTCCCGGACGCGGCGCCGCGCCTGACGATCGCCAAGATCATGCCGAAGCACGTCTTCAGCCAGGCGGGCGCCTGGGACGCCGCCAAGGGCGGCAAGGCGGTCGGCTCGGGGCCGTACAAGCAGACCGCGCACAACCCCAAGTCCAACACCTCGTTCGAGGCGTTCGACGGCTACAACGGGCCGCGCCCCGCCACGGTCGCCAAGATGAACTGGCTGACCATCGTGGACGCCGCCGCCCGCGTGGCCAAGATCTCCGGCGGCTCCGCCGAGGCGCAGATCGCCGACAACATCCCGTACGCCAACGTCGACCAGCTCAAGCAGCAGGGGCTCACGGTCGAGGGCGGCAAGGGCATGAACCACATGTTCCTGATGTTCAACACGGCCGCCAAGCCGTTCGACGACATCCGGGTACGCCAGGCCCTGCACTACGCCATCGACAAGCAGAAGATGATCGACGTGGCGCTCAAGGGCCACGGCACGGCCTCCAGCTCCTTCCTCAACGAGGGCCACCCCGACCACAAGCGGGCCTCGGTCGTCTACGACTACGACCCGGAGAAGGCCAAGGCGCTGCTCAAGGAGGCCGGCGTCAGCAACTTGGCGATCAACCTGATGGCCGTCAACGTGAGCTGGATCGCCGACTGCCTGCCCACCATCGCCTCCTCCTGGGAGGCCGTCGGCGTCAAGACGACGCTGGAGCCGCAGGACACGGCCGCGCTGTTCACCAAGATGGACCAGTTCCAGGACTACCAGGTGGTCGCCGCGGCCTCGAACCCCAACCAGTTCGGCATGGACGCCGACCTGATCCTGCACTACAACTACGTGCCGGGCGGCCTGTGGATGAAGTACAGCCACTGGGACGGCACCGACGACGCCGAGAAGCTCTTCACCATGATGGACGAGGCCAGCAAGGAGACCGACAAGGCCAAGCGCACGCAGCTGATCCACGAGTATCTGGACTTCGTGGCCGAGCAGGCCATCCTCTACCCGGTCGTGCACAACGAGCTGATGACCGCCTGGGATGCGAAGAAGCTGTCCGGCGTCCGCGCCCAGCCGTACCCCGGCATCAACCTGCTGCAGGCCAAGAGGACATGACGCTCGTCCTCCGGATGCTGCTGCGGCGGCTCCTCATCCTGATCCCGCTCGTGCTCGGCGTGGTCGCGTTCGTGTTCGTCGTCATGCGCTTCTCCGGCGTCAAGCCGGAGTACGCCTACTTCCAGGGCGCGAACCCGACCCCCGAGCAGATCCATCAGTTCCAGGTCGAGAACGGCCTGCTGGACCCGCTGCCCCTGCGCTACGTGCGGTTCGTCGCCGACCTGGCGCAGGGCGACATGGGCACCAGCGTGCTGACCAAGAAGCCGGTCATCGAGTCGGTGACCACCGCGCTGCCGCTGACGCTGCAGCTCACCTTCCTCGGCCTGGGCGTGGCCGTCGTGCTGTCGCTGGTCTTCGGCGTGACGGCGGCGCTGTTCCGCGACCGGTGGCCCGACCAGGTGATCCGCATGGTTTCGCTGGTCGGGGTGGCGGCGCCCGCGTTCTGGCTGGCCCTGCTGATGATCCAGTGGCTGGCCGTCGGCGAGGGGCTCTTCCCGACGGGCGGCTACATCAACCCGGCCGACTCGCTGACCGGCTGGCTGCAGTCGATGGCGCTGCCCGCCCTGTCGCTGTCGCTGCCGATCGCCGCCCAGCTCACCCGCATCATCCGCACGTCGATGGTGGAGGAGCTGGACCGCGACTACGTACGCACCGCGATCGGCAGCGGCCTGCCCATGATCGTGGTCGTCGGCCGGAACGTGCTGCGCAACGCCCTGATCAACCCGCTGACCGTGCTCGGCCTGCGCATCGGCTACCTGATCGGCGGCACCGTGGTGATCGAGACGATCTACGGGCTGCCCGGCATGGGCCAGCTCATGATCAACGCCGTGCGCGACGGCGACCCGGCCGTCGTGCAGGGCGTGGTGCTGACCATCGCGGTCGGCTTCATGGTCGTCAACCTGGTCGTCGACATCCTGTACCTGCTGGTCAACCCCCGCCTCAGGAGTGCCACATGAGACGTGGTCTGACGACGCGGCTTTCCCGGCCCGGCCTCGGCTTCCGCCGGTTGAAGCCGATGTCGTGGGTGTCGGTGGGCATCCTCGCGATCGTCGTGCTGGCCGCGGTGCTGGCGCCGTGGATCGCGCCGCACTCGCCGTACTTCCAGGTCGTCGCGGACCCGGCGACAGCGGGCACGGCCGCCGGCGGCGGGCCGTCCGCGGAGCATTGGATGGGGCTCGACAGCGCCAACCGCGACATCCTGTCCAGGCTCCTGTACGGGGCCCGCTGGTCGCTGCTCATCGGCCTCGGCGCGACCGGGCTGGCCCTGGTGGCCGGGGCGATACTCGGCGCCGTCGCCGCCACCGCGCGCAAGGGCGTGGACGAGACGCTGATGCGGGTGCTCGACGTCATCATGGCCTTCCCCGGCATCGCGCTGGCCGCGGTGCTCGTGGCCGTGTTCGGCGGCAGCATCCCCGTGCTGGTCATGGCCATGGCGTTCCTCTACATGCCGTCCGTGGCCCGCGTCGTGCGGGCCAACGTGATCGCGCAGTACGGCGAGGACTACGTGGCGGCCGAACGTGTCATCGGCGCCCGCACACCGCACATCATCGCCAGGCACGTCGCGATCAACTGCGCCGCGCCGGTGCTGGTGTTCTGCACGGTGATGGTGGCCGACGCGATCGTGTTCGAGGCGTCGCTGTCGTTCATCGGCGCCGGGGTGCGCCCGCCGAACCCGTCCTGGGGCAGCGTCATCGCCGACGGCAAGAACCTGGTGCTGCTCGGCGGCTGGTGGGCCACCGTCTTCCCCGGCCTGCTCATCCTGCTCACCGTGCTGGCGCTGAACATCCTGTCGGAGGGCATCTCCGACGCCTGGGCCGCCCCGGCGGCGCGCAAGGCGCAGGTGCGCGCGGACGACGACGCGTTCGAGCAGGCCGAGCCGGGCTCCGGCGAGATCGTCGAGCTGCCCGGGCTGGAGGAGGCCGCGCGCAGGCTGGCCGAGCGGGCCCGCCCGCTGCCGCAGGGCCCGCCCATCCTCGCGGTCGAACGGCTGCGCATCGGGTTCGCCGAAGGCGTCGACATCGTGGACGGCATCGGGTTCGAGGTGCGTCCTGGCGAGGTGCTCGGCCTGGTCGGCGAGTCCGGCTGCGGCAAGTCGCTGACCGCGCTGACCATCATGGGCCTGCAGCCCCGCGACGCCCGCGTCAGCGGCCACGTCCGCTTCGACCAGCGGGAGCTGCTCGCCGAGTCCAAGGGCGCCCGCCGCCGGCTGCTCGGCCACGAGATGGCGATGATCTACCAGGACGCCCTCTCCTCGCTGAACCCGGCCATGACCATCAAGGCCCAGCTCAAGCAGCTCACCCGGCGCGGCGGCCGGCGCAGCCCCACCGAGCTGCTCGAACTCGTCGGCCTCGACGCCCGCCGCACCCTGTCGGCCTACCCGCACGAGCTGTCGGGCGGCCAGCGGCAGCGCGTGCTGATCGCGATGGCGCTCTCGCGCGACCCCAAGCTGATCGTCGCCGACGAGCCCACCACCGCGCTGGACGTCACCGTGCAGGCGCAGGTCATCGAGCTGCTGCTGAAGCTGCGCGAGGAGCTGGGGTTCGCGCTGATCCTCGTCTCCCACGACCTGGCGCTGGTGGCCGACGTGACCGACCGCGTGGTCGTCATGTACGGCGGCCAGATCGTCGAGACCGGCGTCACCGCAGCCCTCGTCGGCAGGCCCGCCCACCACTACGCGCGCGGCCTGCTCGGCTCGGTGCTGTCGCTTGAATCGGGCGCCGAGCGGCTCACCCAGATCCGCGGCGTCGTGCCGGCGCCCGCCGACTTCCCCTCCGGCTGCCGCTTCGCCGACCGGTGCCCGATGGCCACGGACGTGTGCCGTACCGAGAAGCCGGTGCTCGAAGGGAGCGCCACGCACCAGGTGGCCTGCCACCACCCGGCGCAGACGCTGGTGAGGAGCGAGCAGCATGCTTGAGCTGAACGACGTGCACGTCGTGCACAAGGCCCGCTCCGGCGGCCTGTTCGGGCGCGACCGCGTGTACGCGCTGACCGCCGCGAACCTCACCGTCAGCCCCGGCGAGACGGTCGGCGTCGTGGGCGAGTCGGGCTGCGGCAAGTCCACGCTGGCCAAGGTGCTGGTGGGGTTGCAACGGCCGACCGCGGGCACCGTGACCTTCCGTGGCCGCGACCTGTGGGGGATGAAGGAGGCCGAGCGGCGCGAGCTGGTCGGGTCGAGCGTCGGCATGATCTTCCAGGACCCGTCCACGGCGCTCAACCGGCGGCTGCCCATCAGGCAGGTGCTGCGCGACCCGCTCAACGTGCACGGCCACGGCACCCCCGCCCAGCGCGACGCCCGCGTCCGCGAGCTGCTCGACCTCGTCGGGCTGCCCGCCGGGGCGGCCGACGCGCTGCCGGGCCAGCTCTCCGGCGGCCAGCGCCAGCGCGTGGCCGTGGCCAGGGCGCTGGCACTCGAACCCGACCTGGTCGTGGCCGACGAGCCGACCAGCGCGCTCGACGTGTCGGTGCGGGCGCAGATACTCAACCTGCTGTTGGATCTGAAGGAGCGGCTGGGGCTGGCGCTGGTGTTCGTCTCGCACGACATCCAGACGGTCCGCCGGATGAGCGACCGCGTGGTCACCATGTACCTGGGCAGGATCGTGGAGCAGACGCCGGCGCGGTCGGTGCCGCTCGGCGCGCGGCACCCGTACACCAGGGCGCTGTTCTCCGCCACGCCGGGGCTGATCTCGCCGATCAACCCGATCCCGCTGGTGGGTGTCGTCCCGTCGGCCACCAGACCGCCCAGCGGCTGCCCGTTCCGCACCCGCTGCTGGCGCGCGGACGACGCCTGCGCCGCCGGGATGCCCGAGGCGACGGCCGAGGGCGACCACCTGTTCCACTGCCACCACCCGGTGGCGGCGGGTGCTACCGACCTCGAACTGATTCAGGAGCGCAGATGAGTCTGACCGGTGTGATCCCTCCGGTGTGCACCCCCATGACCCCCGCGTACGAGGTGGACACGGCGTCGCTCGTGCGGCTGGTCGACCACCTGATCGCCGGCGGCGTGGACGCGCTGTTCGTGCTGGGATCGTCGTCGGAGGTGGCGTACCTGACGGACGCGCAGCGGCGGACGGTGCTCCAGACCGTGGCCGGGCACGTGGGCGGCCAGGTGCCGGTGCTGGCCGGGGTGATCGACATGACCACGCCGCGGGTGCTCGAACACGCGCGCGTCGCCGTGGCGGCCGGGGCGTCGGGGCTCGTCGCGACCGCGCCGTTCTACACGCGGACGCATCCCGAGGAGATCCGCACCCACTTCAGGACCATCGCCGCGCGGGCCGGGCTGCCCCTGTACGCCTACGACCTGCCGGTCTCCGTGCACACCAAGCTCAGCGCCGACCTGGTGCTGGAGCTGTCCCGCGAAGGAGTGCTGGCCGGGCTGAAGGACTCCAGCGGCGACGACGGCGGCCTGCGCGCCGTCGTCATGGGCCGCGAGGCGCCGTTCAGCGTGCTCACCGGGTCGGAGGTGACCGTCGACTCCGCGCTGTGGATGGGCGCCGACGGCGTGGTGCCCGGGCTGGGCAACGTGGACCCGCGGGGGTACGCCGAGCTGTTCCGCTGCGCCTCCCGCGGCGACTGGGAGGCGGCCAGGGCCGAGCAGGAGCGCCTGGTCAGGCTGTTCGAGATCGTCCACGTCGGCGGGAGCCGGATGGGCGGCAGCTCGTCGGGGCTCGGGGCGTTCAAGGCCGCGCTGCACCTGCGCGGCGTCATCGACTGCCCGGTCACCGCCCTTCCGCAGATCCCGCTGAACGAGGACGAGGTCGGCCGGATCGGCAAGCTGCTCGCCGCCGCCGGCCTCCTCTGATCAGAGCTCTTTACGGTACGGTCAGGGCTCTTTACGGTCAGGGCTCTTTACGGTCGGGCAGGGCTCGCCATCTGGGCGATGTCCTGCGCGCCGTCCTCGATCAGCTTCGAGGCCAGGTCCGACAGCGCCCGCCCGGCGGCCAGCTCGTCGCCGATCCCCGGAACGGGCCGGTCATCCGGGTTGCGGCGGGCGTGCGCCACGCTCTCGTGCCGCTTGCCGTCGGGGGTGAACAGCACGGCCGTGGCCGTGGTCAGGGCGTCCTCGTCGTCCTCGCTGATCCAGATCTGGATGTTCCACTGCTTGTACTCCATGACGACCACCTCCCTAGCGTCCAGCCTCTCTCCAGGAGAGGCGGACGTAAAGGTGAGCGCCCCTACGGGCGGCGGTTGCCGGGCGGGACGACCTGGAGCGCCGTCTCCAGCGCGGTGGCCTCCTCCGGAGTGAGGCGTTCGAGGAAGTGCACCAGCGTGGCCGCCTGGTTGCCGCTGGCGGCCAGCGCGTGCCGCATCAGCTCGGCCGTGTAGGCCTCCTTGGTGGCGATCGGCTCGTACACGTAGGCCCGGCCGACCGGCTCCCGCCTGAGCAGGCCCTTGGTGTGCAGCTTGTCCATCACGGTCATCACCGTGGTGTAGGCGATCTCGCGCTCCGTACGGAGGTCTTCGAGCACGTCACGGACGGAAGCCGGTCTGCGGTAGGACCACAACCTGTCCATGATCGTGGATTCGAGCTCTCCGAGAGGGCGCTTCATGCCCCACATCGTAAGGGTTGAGCCTCCGCTGGTCGCCGAACACCTGACCAGGCAGGAGCGGGACCGGCTCAGCGAGTGCGCCCGCCCCCACCTGACCGAGGACCGGCTGCTCATCCAGCTCGGCGCCCTGCTGGAGGACGCCACCGACGGGGAGCGGCGCGCGTTCCCCGGCCTGATGCCGCTGCCCGCCCGCGTGCTGTGGGCCGTCACCAGTACGACCGGGAGGTGCGCCGCCTGACGCCTGCTACTGGGAGTCGCTCTCGGGGGAGATCACGGACATCCAGGCCGCCGCCTCGTCGGCGCGCAGGATCCGCTCCAGGCGGATGGTGCCGGTCATCATCGGGTAGCGCCTGCCGGGGCTCCAGGACCGCTCGTACGGCGGCGGGTCGAGCACGACCACCCGCACCCCGTCCACCTGGGGGATGTCCGCGGGGACGCCCTCGTTCCAGATCCACTTGCCGTAGGCGTCCACCAGGTTGAACTGGCCGCTGACCGGGCCGTCCTCCGGCTCCGCGTCGCCGTCCGTGGCGTTCAGCACCCACTCAGGGTCCGGCTGCACGCCCTCGATCAGGCCGTGGTCGGCCGGGCCGCTCACCACGTCCGCCAGCAGGGTGTGGAGCTGGAAGTTGTCGCCGATCCCGCCGATGACGACCTCGTACCCGCGGCCGGTCTCCCTGTGCAGGACGATCAGGTGCTCGTCCTCCAGCACGGCGAGCAGGCCGGCCAGCCACTCCAGGTCGGGGCGGTCCTCGATCACCGCCGTCAGGGCCCGCACCAGGCGCTCGCGGCCAGGCAGCGCGGCCCGTACCTGCGCGGAGAGCTGCAGGATGGACAGGACCGGCATGTGCGCCATGTACAGGTTCGCCCACGCGTCGGCCAGCGCGAACGCCTCCTCCTGCGGCAGGCCGGTCAGGCGGCCCGCCGCGCTCGGCATCCACGCCGGGTCCTCGTCGTCCGGCTCCGGCGGGTCCTCGCCGGTGGCCTTCCGCCAGGCCTCGGCGAACCTGGCCGACTGCTCCAGCAGCCCCGTCAACTGCTCCACGAGCGGCTCGGCCAGCGGGACGGGGTCGGCGCCGCGCTCCGCCAGCGCGCCGGCCACGATGCCGAGGCGGGCGCCGATGCCGGGCGGGACCAGGTCGAAGACCGTGCCGAACCGGGCCGCCACGGCCGACAGGGTCGCCTTGTCGGTGTGCTCGGTGGCGGCGTAGAGCTGGGAGGCGTGCTCGAAGAGCCGGTCGGGGTCGCGGTCGTTGGCCGCTTGCAGGAGCGCGTCGAGATGATGATCGAGCATTCCGGCAGGTTACGACATATCCGGACTTGGCGTGCGCCGCTCACGCCCGCCGCCGTCCGGCGTCTGCGCCCGACGCCGCCGCCTGCGCCCGCCGTCCGCCGCCGCCCGCCGTC
>NZ_BAAAQX010000063.1:0-43709 GCF_039531895.1 Nonomuraea monospora | reverse complement strand
CAGGATCCGGGCCTTGTAGGCGGCGGAGTAGGAACGCGGACGTCCCCGTTCCCGCACCTGAGGATCAGGGACCTCCGGATCCGGCTTGCTTGCTCCCACGAAGGGATGTCTCCTTCCCCACCCTCAGGACAGAGTTTTATGCCTGTTTGCTACCTCTGTTCATTTTGACAGGGAGGGTCCCGGTCTCAAACAGCTTCCAGCTCGGCCGCCGGGCGGCGCGGGCTGCGCGCCACAGGGAGTCCGTAACCGAGCCTGATGATCATCTGAGGGTGACCTCGGCGGTGATGGGGGTCGCGGCGCTTGCGCATGTCGCGCAGATCGAGCGACTGGTTCAGGAAGGACGCCGACACGCCGTGCCGGGCGGCCACCAGCAGCACCCGCTGCAGCGCCTGACCGGCCCGCAGCCAGTCCGCAGGGCGATCACCCATCGTAGTCAGCACCGCGAGCTGCGGTCGTTCCTCGAATTCCGCCTTGCCCGCCTGCAGCCCGAAGTCCCGGACCGGTGCCGGATCCCTCAGCGGACGCGGCCCGTGGACATAGCCGGGAAGGCCGTCGTAGTGCGTGCCCGGCATCGTCCAAGCGGCCAGCTCGGCGCGGTAGTCGTGGTCGTGGCCCAGCTCCTCCTCGGCGATGGCGGCATAGTCCAGCATGTCGTCCGTGGCGTGCCGGTCGAGGAACACCAGCCCCGCCCCCTCCCGTCCGGCGGCCTGCCGGAGCTCGGCCCGCACCGCGCGCGGCAGAACACGGTCGGCGAAAGGGTGGCGGCTGGTGCGGCGCACGGGGATGAGGTCGTACAGCTCGCGATACTCCTCAGGGACAGGCAATGGCCCGCCCATGCGCACAGCCGCCAGCAACTCCGGCTCCTCCTCGGGGATGGGCAGCAGCCACACCAACGGCCGCTGCCCGGCCGTGCGCACCGCCAGGCGCAGGTTGAACAGCGCCGCGCCGCAGCTGACGTACTGGTTGCGGCCGCGCGGATCGCTGATCCGCAGCCGCCGGTCGGGATCGGCGAACACCTCGACGAACTCCCGATCCACCACGCGGAAGCGCCACGGCTGGGTGTTGAGCACCGACGGTGCCTGACCGGCCACCACCAGCAGCCGCCGGACACCGAGCTCGGTAGCGAGTGAAACGGACATCACGCACCTCCTGCCGCCAACGGTGCCGCACCTCCTCCGGCTGCGGTGAGTGCCTGACGGCCCTGCCCGGGTGCCGAAGGTCCCTGTCCAGTGACAGGACCAAGGTCCTTCCGGTGCGGGTCGTACGGCACTGAGCGCCGGCCGTCGTCACCGGTGTGATGGAGGCGAGACAAGAACGCACGACAGGACCGAGAAAGGGAGGCCCGCCATGGCCACCACCATCAACAAGCCTGTGACGCACACCAGTGTGGGCAAGGCGGAGCGCAAGGCCCCGGTCGACTACGTCTGGGCCGCCGCCCGGATCTCGATCGGCTGGGTCTTCCTCTGGGCCTTCCTGGACAAGACCTTCGGCTTCGGCTTCGCCACCCCCGCCGCCAAGGCCTGGATCAACGGCGGCAGCCCGACCACCGGGTTCCTCAAGGGCACCGGAGAGAACGCCCTGGGCGGCTTCTTCTCGGCCCTGGCCGGACAGGCGTGGGTGGACTGGTTGTTCATGGCCGGCCTGGCCGGTGTCGGCCTGGCCCTCGTCCTCGGTATCGGCACCCGGATCGCGGCCGGCGCGGGCACCGCGATGCTGCTGCTCATGTGGGCGGCCGAGCTGCCCCTGACCACCAACCCGTTCATGGACGACCACATCATCTACTCGATCGTCCTCATCGGCCTGGCCCTCGCCGGCGCCGGCCGCACCCTCGGACTCGGCAACCTGCCCATCGTCCGCCGTACCCCGTGGCTCCAGTAGCCACCCCGGTCACCCGCCCGCCCTGCCCCCAGGGCGGGCGGGTTTTCCTTGAGCTGAAGGAGAAGCAATGATCGTCGTGGGAGTGGACGGCTCGCGAGCCGGGCTCGAGGCCGCCGGCTGGGCAGCGCGGGAGGCGGCCCTGCGGGACGTGCCGCTGCTGGTGGCGCACGCGATGCCGCGCTGGGCGCAGGAGACGGAGACCGGCCGGCTGGCCGAGGTGGCCGCGTGGATGCGCGAGGGCGGCAGGAGCGTGCTGGCGGCGGCGGAGGAACGCGCCCGCGGCGACAAGCCGAAGATCAGCCTGCGGACCACGTTCCTGCCCGGCGACCCGCGCGCCGCGCTGATCGAGGCCGCGCGGGAGGCCGAGCTGCTGGTGGTGGGCAGCCATGGGCTCGGCGGGGTGCGCGGGATGCTGGTCGGCTCGGTCGCCTACGGGGTGGCCGGGCATGCGCCGTGTGACGTCGTGGTGGTGCGTCAGGCCGCCTCGGTGGGGAACATCGTGGCCGGGGCCGATGGATCGGCGGCGTCGCCACGCGTACTGGAGTTCGCCTTCGCCGAGGCGGAGTTGCGCGGCGCGCGGCTGCGAGTTGTGCGGGCCAGGGCCCAGCAGGGGTTCGACCCCGTGGTGGACGAGGGACCGGACGTGCTGAAGGAGGCGTTGAGCGGGCTGCGTGCGAGGCATCCGGGCGTGCCGGTCGTGGAGGAGCTGGTGCACGGCCATCCGGTCGAGGTGTTGCGGCAAGCCGCGGCCGGAGCGGAGCTGCTGGTAGTGGGATCGCATGGGCACGGCACGTTCGCGGGGATGGTGCTGGGCTCGGTCAGCCACGCCCTGCTGCACCATGCGCCGTGCCCGCTCGCTGTGGTCAGGACAGCACGATGATCTGCCCGGACGACTACCTGACCCGGATCGGCGCCACCCCGCTGCTGACCGCTGAGGAGGAGATCGCGCTCGCCAAGCGGACGGAGGCAGGTGCCCGCGCCGCCCGCCTCATCCAGCACGGGGCCACGGAGCCTGGGTTGCAGGCCGCGGTCGCCGACGGCCGGTGAGGTCCACCGCGATGGTCTCGCCGCCGCCGAAGATCTGCGCGTACTGCTGGGCCAGGTGGCCGAGCCCGCCGACGCCGAAGATCGCGCCCGCTCCCCGGCCACCGGCCGGTCACCGCGGAGCCCATCGCCTCGATCACGCCGACCCCCTCATGGCCGGGGATGAACGGCAGCGCTGGTTTGACCGGCCAGTCGCCGTAGCGGCGTGGATGTCGGTGTGACACAGTCCGCTCGCCTCGATCCGGACGAGCACCTCGGTCGGAGCCGGGTGCGGGACGGGCACCGCCTGCAGTTCGACGAGTCCCGTCCGAGAGGGTCCCGCGTTACCTCCGGCAGGGCCTGGCGTCACCCCTCAGGTGCGATCGACGTGGTGAACGCGAGAGATCGGAGCGCGGCGCAGATCACGACCTGTCGCGGTCACCGCCGCGCGAGTGCACGACAACGGACCAGTCGCCGTGGGCAATGCTGAGCAGGCCGTAGTCGCGTTCAGGCCCACCAGCTCGGCCTTGATGGAGGCGGAGCCCGTGTTCAGGACGAGGACGGGGTCGGCCATGACGGTGAGCATGTTCGATCCAGGTCAGACACTGGTGATGCCGTGGGCGCGGAACTGGGCGTGCACCCGGTCCAGCAGCTCCTGGCCGGGTGGTTCGACGTCGGCGAGGGGGAAGCGCAGGCCGAGGCGTTTGTACTTGCCGGTGGCCATGCGGTGGAAGGGCAGGACGTCCACCCGTTCGACGTTGCCGAGCCCGGCGACGAAGCGGGCCAGGGCGTCCACGTTGCCGGGCGCGTCCGTCAGGCCGGGGACCAGCACGAACCGCACCCAGGTGGGGCGGCACAGGTCGGCGAGCCGGCGGGCGAAGCGCAGCGTCGGCTCTACCGGCCCGCCGGTGACGCGCCGGTAGGTGGCCGGGTCGTAGGACTTGATGTCGAGCAGGACCAGGTCGGTGTCGGCGAGCATCGCGTCGGTGGCGCGGACGCCGAGCAGGCCGGAGGTGTCGAGGGCGGTGTGCAGGCCGTCCTCGTGGCAGCGGCGTAGCAGCTCGCCGGTGAAGCGCGGCTGCAGCAGCGGCTCGCCGCCACTGATCGTCACGCCGCCGCCCGCGACGGAGATGAAACGGCGGTACTTGCGGATCTCGGTCATGATGTCGCCGGCGCTGACCTGACGGCCGTCGCGCATCCGCCAGGTCTCCGGGTTCTGGCAGTACCGGCAGCGCAGCGGGCAGCCGGCGGTGAAGACGACGAAGCGGGTGCCGGGGCCGTCCACGCCGACCGACAGGTCCCAGGAGCTGACGGAACCGTTCATCTCGGGCCGTTCACAGCGAACCGTGGAAGGTGCGGTTGACGACGTCGCGCTGCTGGTCGGGGGTGAGGCGGACGAAGTTGACGGCGTAGCCGGAGACGCGGACGGTGAGTTGCGGGTAGCGGTCCGGGTGCTCCATGGCGTCCAGCAGGACGGCGCGGGTGAGCACGTTGACGTTCATGTGGAAGCCACCAGCGTCGAAGTAGCCGTCCAGCACCCCGGCCAGGTTCGCGACGCGCTCGTCAGGGACGCGGCCAAGCCCGTCCGGGGTGGCCGTGCTGGTCAGGCTGATGCCGTCGAGGGCCTGGTCGTAGGGGAGCTTGGCGACCGACAGGGCGGAGGCGATCATGCCGTGACGGTCGCGGCCGTTCATCGGGTTGGCACCCGGGGCGAACGGCTCGCCGGCGCGGCGGCCGTCGGGGGTGTTGCCGGTGTGCCTGCCGTAAACCACGTTCGAGGTGATCGTCAGGACGGACTGGGTGTGCTCGGCGTCCCGGTACGTACGATGCTCGCGGATCTTGCCCATGAACGTGCGGACCAGCTCGATGGCGATGGCGTCGGCGCGGTCGTCGTTGTTGCCGTAGGCCGGATAGCCGCCCTCGACCTGGTAGTCCACCGCCAGCCCTGTCTCGTCGCGGATGACCCTGACGCGGGCGTGCCTGATCGCCGACAGGCTGTCGGCGGCGACCGACAGGCCGGCGATGCCGCAGGCCAAGGTGCGTTTGACCGGGTAGTCGTGCAGGGCCATCTCGATGCGCTCGTAGGCGTACTTGTCGTGCATGTAGTGGATGATGTTGAGCGCGTTGACGTAGGTGCGGGCCAGCCAGTCCAGCATCCGGTCGAAGGCGGCGGCGACCTGCTCGTAGTCGAGGTACTCGCCGGTGAGCGGCGGATGGGCGGGGCCGACCTGGACGCCGGTGACCTCGTCGCGGCCGCCGTTGATCGCGTACAGGAGGGTCTTGGCCAGGTTGACGCGCGCGCCGAAGAACTGCATCTGCCGGCCGACCGGGGCGGCCGACACGCAGCACGCGATCGCGGTGTCGTCGCCGGTGCGCGGGCGCATCAGCTCGTCGCTCTCGTACTGGATCGCGCTGGTCTCGATCGACAGCGCGGCGCAGAAGCGCTTGAACGCCTCGGGCAGGCGCGGCGACCAGAACACGGTCAGGTTCGGCTCCGGGGCGGGGCCGAGGTTGCGCAGCGTCTGCAGGTAGCGGAAGCTCGTCCGGGTGACCAGGGGACGGCCGTCGGAGCCGAGGCCGCCGATCGACTCGGTCACCCAGGTGGGGTCGCCGGAGAAGAGCTGGTCGTATTCGGGGGTGCGCAGGAAGCGCACGATGCGCAGTTTGATGACGAAGTCGTCGATCAGCTCCTGCGCCCGCTCCTCGGTGACGCGGCCCTCGGCGAGGTCGCGCTCCAGGTAGACGTCGAGGAACGTGGAGGTGCGGCCCAGCGACATCGCGGCGCCGTTCTGCTCTTTGACCGCGGCCAGGTAGGCGAAGTACAGCCACTGCACCGCCTCATGCGCGGTCGCGGCCGGCCCGGAGATGTCGTGGCCGTAGGAGGCGGCCATCTCCTTCAGCTCGCCCAGCGCGCGGATCTGCTCCGACAGCTCCTCGCGGTCGCGGATGACCGCCTCGGTGGCGTCGGCGCCGTCGAGGGAGCGCAGCTCGGCTCGCTTGGCTTCGACGAGCCGGTCCACGCCGTAGAGCGCGACCCGGCGGTAGTCGCCGATGATGCGGCCGCGGCCGTAGGCGTCCGGCAGGCCGGTGATCACGCCGGCCTTACGGGCCCGCAGGATTTCCGGGGTGTAGGCGTCGAACACGCCGTCGTTGTGGGTCTTGCGGTACTTGGTGAAGATCTCCTTCACGGCGGGGTCGAGCTTGTGGTCGTAGGCGGCCAGGCCGTTCTCCACCATGCGCAGCCCGCCCGCCGGCATGATCGCGCGCTTGAGCGGCGCGTCGGTCTGCAGGCCGACGATCAGCTCCAGGCCGGCGTCGATGTACCCGGGGGCGTGCGCGGTGATGGACGACGGTGTGGCCGCGTCCACCTCGTAGATTCCGCGTCGCCGCTCCTCGGGGAAGAGCGCGCTCACCTTCGCCCATACGGCCCGGGTCCGCTCGGTCGGGCCGGACAAGAAGCCCGCACCGCCGGTGTAGGGCGTGTAGTTGGCCTGGATGAACGTCCGGACATCCACCTTGTCCCGCCAGGCAGTGCCCTGAAAGCCACGCCACGCCTCGAACGCGATCGCCGTCATGGTTCCCCTTCGTATCGGATGTCCGCTTCCACCCTCCTTGATTTGAGTGGCGATCACGGCGGTCGAAGGGCACCTCCCAAGAGGACCAAGGTCATCAGGATGGAGGACGTCAGCCTCCGTACCTGCGGCGACGGCGCTGGCCGGGATCTGCCCGGCCGTGGTCACCCCGGACGCCTACCGGCCGGACCCGGAGGCCGAGGCGACGGCCCGCGAGATCTCCACCGGCGATGAGCTCGTCTTCACCTACGACCCCCACGTAGCGGTCCGGGACGCGGACGCCGCCTACACCGACGTGTGGCTGTCCATGGGCGATCCCGCCGAGGAGAAGGAGGCGGTCGTGGGCAAGGACGCGTCGCCGCGCTGCTCGCCACGCGCGACTCGACGCCGACCTGCCGGCCATCCTCACCGACGTGCCCTGCGCGTTCACCCCTGCGAAAAGGACGAAAGGCCCGACTTCCCGGGACCTCCTCCCGCGGTGCCGCTGCGCCGCCTTGATCGAGACTGGGGCCGAGGGATCCGAACGGCTGAGGAGATGGCGATGACCAGGCGAATCGTGGTCGGTGTGGACGGCTCAGCCGCGGCTGCGGCGGCGGTGGAATGGGCGGCGGCCGATGCCGAGCGGCGCGGGCTGGACCTGCGGCTCGTGCATGTGTGCGAGCAGTGGTCGCACAAGGAGAGCACGAAGTGCTGCGCGGGCGCGCTGGAAGCCGCGGCCGACCTGGCGCGCGGTCTGACCGGGGGCGTCAAGGTGACGACGGACCTGCGGGCCGGGAACGTCGTCGACGAACTGATCGGCGAGTCCGTGACGGCCGACAGCCTGGTGCTGGGCAGCCGTGGCCTCGGCGGGTTCACCGGCATGGTGCTGGGCTCGGTGAGCACCGCGGTGGCCGGGCACGCCGCGGGACCTGTCGTCGTCGTCCGCGCAGCTCGCACGGTCGAGCACGGCCGCGTCGTGGTCGGCTACGACGGCTCGGAGCACGCGCGGGCGGCCATGGAGTACGCCGTCGAGCAGGCCAGGAGCCGCCGGGCGGAGCTGCACGTGGTGACGGCCTGGCAGGTGCCGTCCTTCTCCCCGTACGCCGTCGGCTACGGCGAGCTGATCGAGCAGATCATGCGGGAGGAACCGCGCGCGGCACGTGCCCTGGCCGAGCCCTGGCGTGAGGCCAACCCCGACCTGGTCGTCACCGGCGAACAGCCTTGCGAGCATCCCGTCGCCGCCCTGACCAGGGCGGCCAAGACCGCCGACCTCGTCGTGGTCGGCTCGCGCGGGCTCGGCGGCTTCGCCTCGGCCCTGCTCGGGTCGGTCAGCCACGCCGTGCTGCACCACGCGACCTGCCCAGTCGCCGTGGTCCGCCCTGTCGGTAAGGAGGAGTCATGACCGTCGAAGTGCTGACTGCCGGACAGGTGATGAGCCGCGTCCTGGTCGCCGTCAAGGCGGCGGAGTCGCCGCTGATGGCCTGGGAGCTGATGCGCCGTGCGGGCGTGCACCATCTGCCGGTCGTTGACGGCCGGCGCGTGCTGGGTGTCCTGACCCGTGAGGAGCTGGCGGCCTCGTGGTCCGGCGGACCTCAGGAACAGTCCACCCGCCACGTCCGCGACCTGCTGGGCCGCGACCGGAGACCGCTGGTACGTCCGGAGACGCCGCTGACCGAGGCGGCGGGCGTCATGCTCGACGCCGGCCTCGACGCCGTGCCGGTCGTGTCCGATGCCGGCCTGGTCGGCCTGATCACTGTCCGGGACGTGCTGGCCGCGGTCTCCGGCCGCCTCAGCCCTGCGCAGGAGGCCAGCGAGGTGCTGACCGGCATGTTCCACCTGGAACCCGTCCTGCCGGAGCGCACGAAACCGGTCCAGCCGGCACAGAGCCGGCGGCAGGCGTGACGGGGTGCCACCCCCGACGGGTTCAATGGCCAGTCGGCCCTGCTGAACAGGCACTTTGTCCGCTGGAGACGGGCCAGGGGCGGGCGTGTACTGAAGACGTGAGATCGAGATGAAGGAGCGGATCGGTCGCAGACGTACCGTCCACGGCTTGTCGTGCGCATCCGAGGGAGGCCAGGAAGACGATGAGAACAATGGTGGTGGGCATCGACGGCTCGCCGGCATCGTACGCCGCTCTGGAGTGGGCGGCAGATGACGCCGCGCGACGCGGACTGGTCGTGCGCATCGTGCACGTACGCGGCCCATGGACGACCGAGCACCCGCTCACGGCGGCCAGCGATCACCAGACGTTGACCGAGCGGTGCGAAGCGATGCTCCAGCAGGCGGCCACCCGGGCACAGCAGCAGCGGCCCGGCCTGGAAGTGACGACCGCGGTGGTCGTCGGCGCGGTGGCCGAACGGCTCAAGCACGAAGGACACAGCGCCGACACGGTGGTGCTGGGCGGCCTCGGCCGGGTGTCGGGACGGGTGCTGGGCTCCGTCGGACGGGCACTGACCGGCCGCCTCTCCTGCCCTCTGGTCATCGTGCACGAGCCGGCCCGGCAGCTGTACGGCGAGGTCGTCGCCGGGTTCGACGGTTCGGCCGATGCCGAAGCCGCCCTGGAGTACGCACTGGAGCAGGCACAAGCCCGTGGCGCGCGGCTGCGCGTGCTGTACGGCTTGCAGCCGCCGGTACAGGCCCCTCATCCCGTGGGTTACGGGCCCATCCCGGACGGCATCCACGGTGAGGAGATCGAGCAGCGACTGACGCCGTGGCGGCAGAAGTGCCCGGAGGTCGAGGTCACCGTGTCGGTCGTGGCCGGCAATCCGGTCACGGTGCTGGCCCGGGCGTCCCGGCAGGCCGATCTGGTGGTGGTCGGATCGCGCGGACTCGGCGGGTTCGCCTCCGCCGTGCTCGGCTCGGTGAGCCGCGGCATCCTGCGCCGCGCCCATTGCCCGGTGGCCGTGATCCGCCGGCCGGGCAGGACATCATGATGGTCATCCTCGCCCCGCCGCACCTGACCGGGCGGGCCCGCCGCGACTGGGACGCGCTGCAGGCCGAGACGGCCGGCGCGCCACGGTTCGACCCTGGGCAGGCGGACCTGCTGCCGGTGCCGGCGTGCACAGGCGGCAAGGCAGCACGGCGACATGTCACCTGAGCGTGACCGGAAGAATCTCCGCGCGGCGCTCGGTCTCCGGCGCGAACGGACGCGCAAGGACCATCAGGAGGACCTCGGTTCCTGGCCGGCCACGTCGCCGTCATGTCGAGAACCTGACCTCCCCGCCGTCCCGCGACCGTCTCGTCAGTCCCGGCGATCAACGCGCAAGCGCGCGGCCAGCGCGGCAGCCTGGGTACGGCGCTGCATGTCCAGCTTGGACAGCAGGTTGGAGACGTAGTTCTTGACGGTCTTCTCGGCCAGGAACATGCGCTCGCCGATCTGCCGGTTGGTCAGCCCTTCGCCGATGAGGTCGAGGATCTGCCGCTCCTGGTCGGTGAGTGCGGCGAGGGGGTCCTTCCTGGCGGCCTGGTCGCGCAGCCGCTGCAGCATGGCGGCGGTGGTCTGCGGGTCGAGCAGCGACTGGCCGGAGGCGACCGTGCGCACCGCGCCGACCAGGTCGGAGCCGTGGATCTGCTTGAGCACGTAACCGGCGGCGCCGGCCATCACCGCGTCGAACAAGGCGTCGTCGTCGGCGAACGAGGTCAGCATCAGGCACGCCAGCCCCGGCACGCGCGAGCGCACCTCCCGGCAGACGTCCACGCCGTTGCCGTCGGGCAGCCGCACGTCCAGCACCGCCACGTCGGGCATCAGCGCCGGGATGCGCGCGATCGCGGACTCCGCCGTGCCCGCCTCGCCGATCACCTCGAGGTCGTCCTCGGAGTCCAGCAGGGCGGCCACACCGCGCCGCACCACTTCATGGTCATCGAGGAGGAACACACGAATCATGCTTCGACGCTATCCGACGCGCAGAGAAACGATCAACATCACCCCTCACAGGGAATATTGCCAGGCTGACTCCGGTCGCTCACGTCAAGGACGATCCCAGGAGTAAGGCAACTCCAGGACGTCGTCGCGCCGCCAGACGAGGTCCTCGCGGACGTCCACGACCCCGCCGAGGTTCTCGGCGGCGTGCACGGCGGCCTGGGCCTGGCTGCGCCGGTCGGTGTAGCCCGACAGGGTGACGATGCCGTCGTGCACCTCCACGAGGATGCCGTCGCGGTCGTTCCACCGGTCCTGCGCGGGGATGCCCGCGACCACGAGCCGCCGGGTGTCCTCATCGTCGCGCAGGTACGCCCGGAGCAGGTCCCGCCTGCTCACGACGCCCTCCAGCCGGCCTTCCTCGTCGACGACGATCAGCCGCTTGACGCCGTACTCGTCCATCAGGCGCGCCGCCCTGACCGTCGAGGCGTGCGGGGCGACCGTTACCGCGGGCGCCGTCATCAGGCCCGCGGCGGTGTCCGCCGCCGCCTTCGCGCCGGTGTCCTCGCCTCGCATCGTCACCTTCCGCCGCAGCCTCGCCCGCAGCGAGGGCCGGTAGCTCTCGCCGTGGTACTGCTCGCGGAACTCCTCCTTGCGCATCAGGTCTCCCTCGGAGACCACGCCGACGACGCGGTTGTCGGCGTCCAGCACCGGCACGGCGCTGATCCCGTTGCTCACCAGCACCCGGGCGACCTGCTTGAACGGCATGTCCTGCCCGACCGTGATCGCCTGCTTGGTCATGACATCATGCACCGTGGTCCGCATCATGATTCTCCTTGCTCTCTACTGCCATGACACCGCTTCCCGTGGTACCTCGCGTAGGGACCGAAGCCCCTCAAGGCAAGGCCGTTGGTCGCGGCCACCCGTCATACCCGTGATGACGGTCGCCGTAGGCCTGCCGGGCGCTGCGGGCCCCGGACGCGGGGGCGCAGGTTCGATGGGATGCGAACTGATCACATGTCGGAGAGCGAGGTCCGTCCGTTGATGCCCCAGATGCGACTCGATGAGCTTCTCGCAGAGCTGCAGACCAGGCTCACCGCCGTGCTGGCCACCCGTGACCGGGTGCACGCGCTGCTGGAGGCCGTCGTGTCCGTGGGCAGCGACCTGGACCTGGAGACCGTGCTGCGGCGCATCGTGAAGACCGCGACCACGCTGGTCGACGCCAGCTACGGCGCGCTCGGCGTGGTCGGCGAGGAGGACACGCTGCTGCAGTTCATCCCGGTCGGCCTGACCGAGGAGGAGATCGCTCGCATCGAGCACTGGCCGCACGGGCTGGGCCTGCTCGGCCTGCTGATCAAGGATGCCCGGCCGCTGCGGCTGGGCCGCATCTCCGACCACCCCGAGTCCTACGGCTTCCCGCCCGGCCACCCGCCGATGGGCACCTTCCTCGGCCGTTCCCGTACGCGTGCGCGACGAGGTGTGCAGGCCTCTTCCGATCTCACCACCAGCCTGCTGTCCGGCGCCGATCCGCACGAGGTGCTCGCCACGATGGCGGCCCGCGCCCGCCAGATGTGCGACGCCGACCTGGTCCAGGTGCTGCTGCCTGAGATGTCCGGCGGCTCGCTGCGAGTCGAGGTCGCCGACGGCGAAGGAGCGGATGAGCTGCTGGGGACCACGTTCGACATCGCCTGCACCTTGGCGGGAGACGCGTTCACCCAGGGCGAGCCGCTGTCGGAGACGGACCTGCAGAGCGTCGCCGATCTCGATTCGCCACTGCGGCGGCTGGGCTACGGCCCCGCGCTCCTGGTGCCGGTGGGCGCGGTGCCCAGGGTGCGCGGGGTGCTCACGCTCACCAAGCGCAGCGGCCGATTGACCTTCAGCCGTGAAGAGCAGCAGATGTTCAAGGCGTTCGCCGGCCAGGCCGCGATCGCGCTGGAGCTGGCCGAGGCCCGCCGCGACGCCGAACGGCTCGGCCTGCTGGAAGATCGCGACCGCATCGCCAAGGACCTGCACGACGTCGTCATCCAGCGCCTGTTCGCCACCGCCATGACCTTGATGAGCACGGTCCGCCTGGTGGAACGGCCGGAAGCGTCCAAGCGGCTGCAGCACGCGATCGACGAGCTGGACGAGACGATCCGGCAGATCCGCTCGTCCATCTTCGCCCTGCAGGGCGCCCGCGAGGAAAGCGCTCCGGGCCTGCGCGCGCGGATCGTCGGCCTGGTGGAGGGTGCGGGCGGTCAGCTGGGCTTCATGCCCGGCCTGCGCATGGAGGGCCAGATCGACACCCTGGTGGGGGAGCAGGTCGCCGAGCACCTGCTGGCCGTCCTGCGCGAAGCGCTGTCGAACGTGGTGCGCCACTCCCGCGCCACCCGGGCCGAGGTCTCGATCGAGGTCGCGGACCGGCGGCTCATTCTCATGATCGCCGACAACGGAGTCGGGGTGGGGCAGGGCGGGCGCCGCAGCGGGCTGCGCAATATCGAGGAACGCGCCGCCCGCCTGGGCGGCACCGCCGAGCTGGAGAGTTCGGAGTCGGGCGGCACCCGGCTGAGCTGGCGCGTGCCCCTGTGAGAGTGGCCGCCGTAACCAGCCTCTTACGTGTGCGGGCAGTGTCCCGGAGACGGCGGTCGTGCGGGGTGACGCACGGTTTGATCTTCGTGCAGGTTTTGGAATGAGCCGGAGTCACGGAAGCCAGCCAGGGTGCTGCGCCCATACCGCGTTCAGCCCTTCGATCAGGGCGGCTCCGGCGTACCAGCACACGGCGGCCGCGGCAACCGCCAGCACACAGGAGGCGATGACGCCGCTCGCCTTGCGCTCCCGTCCTGGCGCGAGCGTCCGCCACACGACGGTGAGCACGGTGACCAGCAGGACGAACGAGGCCACTGTCAGCGCGTCGCCTTGATGGGCGTGATCGAGAGCCGCCGCAGGCAGTTCGCCTCCGGCGTTGCGCGCGGATGTCTGCAGAGTGTCGTACAGGGCGGAGCCGGCCCCTTCCGCCCAGGTCGCCAGTGCCAGGTTCAGTACGGCGGCCATGGCCAGAGGCGTCCGCATGCCGCGCCGCGCGGCCGGACGCCAGGCGTAGACGACGGCGAGCAGCGCGGTGAGAGGGGCGGTGATCAGTACGAGATGGCCGACGAGCGCGTGGACGGGCATGTCCGTCTCCAACCTCTGGGGAGTAGCGCCATCGTCATGCTGCTGGCATAACCTGTCAATAAGGCAGGCTCTGCCAATATGGCAGGGGGTGTATGTTGGGGAGATGGTGTTGACTCTCCGGCAGCGCACCCGGCTGGCCGCCGTCCATCAGATTCTCGACACCGCCATGGATCTTTTCGACGAGCGCGGCTACACCGACGTCACGGTGGAGCAGATCGCCACCGCCGCCGGGGTGTCGCCGCGCACCTTCTATCGCTACTTCGGCTCCAAGGAGGGACTGTTCACCACCGATCCGTACGCGGTGATCGGGGCCGAGCCGCCGGAGTACCACATCGACCCCGCGGACCTGCCCGGCAGCCTGCTGCGGATGGTCGCCGCCATCGCCGACCCGGCACAGCGCGACGCGGCCCAGTCGGGGGAGCCCTGGCGCGGGATGCGCTACGTCCTGGAGGAGCCCGCGGTGCGCGCGGCCGTCTACGCCGCCCTGGACGAGCATAGTCGGCGCCTGACCGACCTGCTACGAGCCGGCGAGATGCCCGCTGCCAGAGCCCGTGTCACTGCCCGCACATACTGGTTCGGAGTTTATTTCGGAGCGTTGGAGCAATGGCATCTCGACGGGCGGAAACGCCCGCTGACGGAGTACCTCGAGGAATCCCTGGCCGCCCTGCACCACCTGCCATAGATCGGACACTGCCGGATCGGCCGGTGCCCGGCAGCCATCAGCCCACCCGTGAGGGCGAGGTAGGGCTGGACGCGGCCACGGCTGCCCACGGTGATCAATAACGGTCACATCGCCGGTCCTTGAGCTCGTCCCAGTCGTCCAGCAGATGGGGGAGACGGTCCATCATGAACGCGTACATGTCGCGCAGGAGCTCCAGGCGCCGCCGGCGCTCCGGGTCGTCGCCCACCGCGCGCAGCCCCTGCTCGGCCAGGGTGCGGAAGCTCTCGAAACCGGCCATCTTCGCGCGGAAGGCACGGGCGGACACGTCCTCCACACACTCTTCAACACTCACGTACCCACTTCTCTTGGTTGGTTCGGATGGATCCGAACAAACCGTCCAACAGGCCGCGGGATGCCGCCACCGCCCGCGCCGGCCGGACGGCCGCGCCGGGCCAGCGGGCACCTGCTGATCTCCTTCGCCGCACCCGCTGCCCCGCTGACGGCCTTCGGTCGCCACGGCATCGGGTGGGCAGGATCACCGCCTTCCCGAAGGTGCCGTCGTGGTTCGGCGGCGGGCGCCGTCAAGAACGCGTCTGTCGTCGTAACAGCGCTCCTGTTAGGGTGGGGCGCGGTGCGCAGGGAAGTCTGGTCGGCAAGATCGTGCAAGTAGATCCGACCGGAAGGCCGTTCCATGACGACCCCCACGTGGCGCCCCTGATGGGTGTGCTGCTGACCGCGTTCGCGTGCGTGCTCCTGCTGGCCGTCCTGCTGTCCGGCCTGGCACATTGCACCATCCTGTCCACTGCCGCGTTGTTCCTCGTGGCTGGGTTCGTCCTCGGCGACGGTGTGCTCGGCGTCGTCTCGCTGCGGCCCGGCGACGACGTGGTGGCCACGCTGGCCGAGCTGGCCCTGTTCACCGTGCTGTTCACCGACGGCATGCGGGTCGGCTGGGCCGAGCTGCGCAGCGCCTGGCGGCTGCCCGGCCGGGCGCTCGGCTGGGGCCTGCCGCTGACCCTGGTCATCACCGCCGCCGGGGCGCACTACCTGCTCGGGCTGGGCTGGATCGAGGCGCTGCTGATCGGCGCCGTCCTCGCGCCCACCGATCCCGTGTTCGCCGCCGCGCTGGTCGGCAACGAGAAGGTGCCGCCCCGGCTGCGGCAGTTGCTCAACGTCGAGTCCGGCGTCAACGACGGCCTGGCGCTGCCGTTCGTCATCCTCTTCCTCGCGGTCGCGGCCGGGTCCGACGACCTGCATCTGGGTGAGCTGGGCCTGGAGCTGGCCCTCGGCATCGTCATCGGGGTCGCCGTCCCCTGGGCGGCGATCAAGCTGGAGCAACTGCGCTGGTTCGCCGCCTCCACCCCGTACGAGCCGCTCAACGCGCTGGCGATCGGCCTGCTGGTGCTCGCGCTAGGCGAGGCCACGCACGGCAACCTGTTCCTGGCCGCGTTCTCGGCCGGTATCACGGTGGCCACGTTCGGGCCTCGGCAGCGAGAGTCGTTCGAGCACTTCGGTGAGCTGATCGCCGAGGTGTTCAAGCTGGCGGCGCTGCTGGTGTTCGGCGCGCTGATCACTCCGGCGCTGCTCGGCTCGGTCGGCTGGCAGGGGTGGCTGTTCGCGGTGCTGGCGCTGATCGTGGCCCGGCCGGTGGCGATCTGGCTGTCCTTCCTGCGCTCGGGCCTGGGCGTGCGCGAGCAGGCGGCGGTGGCCTGGTTCGGGCCCAAGGGCTTTGCCTCCGTCGTCTACGGGCTGCTCGTGCTGGGCTCCGGGATCGCGGCCGCCGTGCCGGTTTTCCAGTTCGTCGCCGTGACCATCGTGCTGTCGATCCTGCTGCACTCCTCCACCGACATCGTGGTGGCCCGCTGGTTCGACGACGAGCGGGAGGTCCCGGCCTGGTACGGCAACGTCACCCGCAGGATCCGACGGCCAGAACGGCCGTCCCCGTGACGCGAGGAGGCGCCATGGCGTCCACTTCCCGCGTTCGTCCCGAACGCGCTGCCGTCGTCGCCGGCCTGACGGCGCGGCCGGTGGAGTATCGCCTGGAAGGAGACGGCCTCAGGACGGTCATGGTGTTCCACGGCGGTCACATGCGGGCAGGGCGAGGTCAACATCGGCCATCGCCGCCTGCCGGAGACGGCACAGCGCCAGGCCGTCTCGATCACCCTGATCAGCGTGACCCTGGTCGCACTGTCCACCTACCTCCTGATGGCCCTGACTCCGCACAGCCTGGACCAGGCGCTGTTCGAGGTCGTCTCGGCATTCGGCACGGTCGACCTGTCCACCGGCATCACCGCCGACGCCACGCCGGCCGGTCAGCTCCTGCTGGTGCTGCTCATGTTCATCGGCAGGATCGGACCGCTCACCCTGGGCTCGGCCCTGGCGCTGAAGGACCGCACTCGCCGCTACCAGCTGCCTGAGGAACGGGTCATCGTCGGCTGATACGAGCACGGCCCTACTTCGGAGAGACGCGCTGAGCTGCCGCGCTCGCGCCTCCAGTGTGTCAGGGGCTTGCAGCTCCGGCTCAGGCGTCCAGACGGGAGATGGCGTCACTGATCGTTGGTGCGTGGTCGAATCCATCGGCTGCCATGCCGAGCATGCGGCGGCCGTTCGCGATGACCATCCGCCCGCCCGCTTCGCGCGCCTGGCAGGCGGCGGCCCGCAGAACGCCGAGCCCGGCCTCGTCCACCTGGGTCACCCCACCGATGTCCATGATCGCCTTGGGCGGGACGTGCGTGGCCAGCGTACTGATGACGTACAGCTGGAGCATGTCGACGGATGGGCCGGTGACGCATGCTGGCCTGGATGGCGCCGCCGAGATCTGCCCGGTCAAGCTCTTTACCAGCTTGGGCCGGTGGTCGATGGCGCGCACCTCGGTGCCGTGCCAGGTGAGTTGCAGGGCCAGAGCGCCGCCAAGGCGGCCCAGTCCGATGATCACGACCGCGTCGTGCTGCTCGATGCCGGTCAACGATCTCACGCTCCTTCAGCGGCGAGCCGGACTGCGGTACCGCGCCGGAGTCACACGTAGCGCAGCCACAGGTACGGCACGCACAACGCGATCGTCACCACGGTCACCACCAGGCCGTACCGGGTGAACTGCCAGAAGCTGATCGGGGTGCCGTTGCGGGCGGCGATGCCCAGCACGACCACGTTGGCCGCCGCGCCGACGGCGGTGGCGTTGCCGCCGAGGTCGGCGCCGAAGGCCAGGGCCCACCAGAGCACCTGGGCGTGCTCGTTGCCGCCGTTGGCTTGGACGAGCTCGGCGACGATGGGGCTCATGGTGGCCACGTACGGGATGTTGTCCACGATCGCCGACAGCCCGCCCGACACCCACAGCAGCAGCATCGTGGCGAAGCCCAGCTGCCCCTGGGTGGCCTCGGCCGCCGCCTTGGAGATCTGCGGGATCACCCCCGTCTCCACCAGCGACCCGACCATGACGAAAAGTCCGGCGAAGAACACCAGCGTCGGCCACTCGACCTCGCGGATGGCCTCCTCGGCGGTGACCCGGGTCGCGGCCACCAGCACGCCGGCGCCCAGCACCGCCACCACCGACGGCTCGTAGTGCAGCACCGGGTGCAGCACGAACGCCGCCATGACCAGCGTCAGCACGGCCAGCGACTGCCACAGCAGCCGCCGGTCGGCGATCGCCTCCCGCTCGTTCAGCGCCATGACCTCCGCCGCCCGCTCCGGGTCGTAGACGAAGAACCTGCGGAACAGCAGACGGCACATGCCGATGAACACGATCATGAGCACGAGCACCATCGGCGCCATGTGCACGAGGAAGTCGTTGAAGCTCAGCCCGCCCCGGCTGGCGATGATGATGTTCGGCGGGTCGCCGACCAGGGTGGAGGCACCCCCGATGTTGGAGGCCATCGCCTCGGCGATCAGGTACGGCGCCGCCGGCAGCGCCAGCCGCTCGCACACCAGGAACGTCACCGGCGCGATCAGCAGCACCGTGGTCACGTTGTCCAGCAGCGCCGACGCCGACGCGGTGATCACGACCAGCAGCACCATCAGCCGGTACGGCCGCCCGCGCGCCCGCTTGGCCGCCCAAATCGCCAGGTACTCGAACACGCCGGTCTGCTTCAGCACGCCGACGATGACCATCATGCCGAGCAGCAGGAAAATGACGTTCCAGTCGATACCGGTCTCTTCGGAGAAGAACGCGGCCCCGGCGTCGGTGGCGTGGATCAGCAGCATGATCCCGGCCCCGCCCAGCGCCGCCGCCACCCGGTGCACCTTCTCGCTGGCGATCAGCGCGTAGGCGCCGATAAAGACCGCCACCGCCAACCAGGCGGTGACCGTCACGCGGACACCGCCCGCTCCAGCAGCGCCTGCAGCGTCACGGCACCGATGAGCACTCCGTTATCCACCACCGCCACCAGCGGGCTGCGCGTGCGGGCCATCAACGCCGCCACCTCGAGCAGCGTGGCCTCGGGATCGGTGAGGGGAAGCTCGCGAGGCCGTGGCGATAGCGCGTCGCGGACCGCGCGATCGGAAGGCGACCGCAGGAACCGGTCGGCGTGCTCACGGGTTCTCCGCGCTCGTCGACCACGATCAGGCCGGGCATCCGCTGCTGGGCCAGCAGACGTGCCGCCGCCGCGATGGACGTGGCCGGGGTGACGGCCGGCAGGTCGGTGATCAGGTCGCGCGCACGCATCAGGAAGCCTCGCTCGGGAACGACGACAGCAGCTCGCCGACCAGACTTCCCGGCACACCTCTGACAACCTATCAAGAACATGTGGCTCGCCCTCACCCCCGGGCATCCGCGACGGCGCTCACACGTACAGCAGCAGGAGGCCGTAGGCCGCCACCAGCAGGCGGACTGACCGCGACGGAGGCGGTCGTCGACGGCACCGGCGGCCAGATACAGCATCAGGATCCTTCTGGCGGATCGCGCTCACCGAAGGCGGACCTCCTGACGCGGGCGGACGTTGCTGCGTTGGCCCCCGCTGTAGGTCCGCCTCGCCCGTCAACGACAGCGTCAGGATTTCAGCCGCCCTGCACGTCGCGTCGCTGAAAGGCCGTCATCCCCACGAGGAGAAGCGCGGTCGTGACGGCCCCGAGCCAGAGCAGCGGCCCGAGGTCCAGCGGCTGGCCCAGGGCTCGCGGCACATGCGCGAAGGGAGACAGGTCACGCACCCAGCCGGCTAGTTGGAGCAGCTCGCCCAGCTGGCCGAGCAGGGCGGAAGCCACCAACGCCGCCCATGCCAGCGCGGTCAGCCGGGGCAACAGTCCGAACAGCAGCATCGCGATCCCCGCCAGCGTCCACGTGGCGGGCACCTGGACCAGGGCCGCGCCGAGCATGCGGCCCCCCTGCCCGAACGGGTCGCCGATTCGCAGGCCGTGCGCGATCCCGGCGGCCAGCCCGCCCGAAGCGAGGACCACCGCGCTGCCGCCGAGTGCCATGGCCAGATGACTCAGGATCCAGCGTCGGCGAGCCACGGCCGTGGCCAGGACGGGCTCGGCTCTGAGGGCCGCTTCCTCGCCCTGCAAGCACAGCGTGGCCTGAACGGCACAAGCTCCCGCGACCAATCCGAGCAGGCCCAGCTCCGCGGCCAGAAACGTGTCGGTCAGCGCCCCCGCGCCGCCCACCGCCGCCAAGATCGCGGCCAGCTGCGGGTTGTCACCGACGATGTCGCCCACGCTGTGGGCCAGCGCGCCGAATAACAGACCTACGATGGCGAAGCCGACGCTCCAGCCGAGCAGGACACCGCGCTGCAACCGCCACGCCAGAGCCATCGGGCTCCTCAGAGACGGTGCGGCCTCCGTCACGCCCGGCTGCGCGGGCACGAGCCTCGAGCCGAGGTCACGCCGCCTGGCCACCAGAGCCGCCGCGGCCACCAGCACCGCGCCGGCGACGGAGAACAGCGCCACCACCCACCAGCGCTCGCCGGCGAACGCCCGCATCCGCTGCGCCCAGCCCAGCGGAGACAGCCACACGAGCGTTTCCACCTTCGCGGCGTCGCCGAGCGCGCGCAGCAGGAAGGCCAGGCCGAGGACCGCGGCGGCGATGGCGCTGGCGGTCCTGGCATGCGCGGTGAGCTGGGCGGCGAGGAGCGCGACCGCGGTGAACACCCATCCCGTGCCGCCCACCGCCAGGCCGAACGCGAGCGCACCCGCCAGGGGGAGCCCCTGACCGGCCAGGCCCACGGTGATCAGTAAGGCGATGAGCAGGTTCGAGGCCGCGGCCAGCAGCACCGCCGAGGCCGCGAGCGCGTGGCGGCCGACCGCGCACGCGCCGACCAGCTCGGCCCGTCCGGTCTCCTCCTCGGCCCGCGTGTGCCGGATCACCGTCATCAAGCTCATCAGGGCGGCCAGCACCGCCGTCATGGTGGTGCCCCGCCACGCTGTCAGCCCGCCCACCGAGGCCGCGTCGAAGACCGGCCCGGTGAGCGCCTGCAGCGCGGGCGCCGCGCCGATCGTGACCCCCAGAGCGATGCGCTGACCGGCCTGTGGGTACAACGCGGCGATGGCCGAGGCGCTGGCGACGACGACGCCCACGATCACGACGATCCAGGCGGGCAGCGGCACCCGGTCGCGGCGGAGCGCCAAGCGCAGCAGCGTCAGCGTGCCGGTCATGCCGCCACCTGGTAGTGCCGCAGGAACAGCTCCTCCAGGGTGGCCGGCTGGCAGGTCAGCGTGCGCACGCCCGAGTCGATGAGCACGCGCAGCACCGCCTGCAGGTGCTCGCCATCGACCTGGCAACGTACGCGCGAGCCGTCGGCGATCAGGTCGTGCACGAACGCCAAGCCGGCCAGGCCGTCAGGGGTGCGCTCCAGCTCGGCGCTGATCGCGATCCGGGTCAGGTGGCGCAGCTCGGCCAGGGTGCCGGACTGCACCGTCCGCCCGTCGCGGATGATCGTGACCTGATCGCAGAGCGCCTCGACCTCGGACAGGACATGGCTGGACAGCAGCACAGTGCGGCCACGGGCACGTTGTTCGCCGATGACCTCGCGGAACGCGGCCTCCATCAGCGGGTCCAGGCCCGAGGTGGGCTCGTCGAGCAGCAGCAGCTCGACGTCCGAGGCGAGCGCGGCGATCAGGGCCACCTTCTGGCGGTTGCCCTTGGAGTAGGCGCGGCCCTTCCTGCTGGGGTCGAGATCGAAGCGCTCCAGCAGCGCCGCCTTGCGCCGCGGGTCGAGCCCGCCGCGCAGCCGGCCCAGCAGGTCGATGGCCTCCCCGCCGGACAGGTTCGGCCACAGGACGACGTCGCCCGGCACGAGGTTCGACACCTTCAGCCCAGGTCATCGGCAGCTCCGGCACCAGGGACGAAGGTCCCGCGCTTGGCCCTGGCGAAGGAGGCGATGGTCCCGCCGGCGCGGGTCCTTCTCCTCTGGAGACACGGCTGCCCCGGGTGTGGTCTGAGGATGTGGGATCGAAATCCCACGGAAGGAGGCTGCGATGAACCTGCCTGAGCGGAGGGACATCAGGTTCCCGTTCCCGGAGTTGCTGGAGTGGATGGAGAGCCCGATGTTCGGGTTCCGCCCGTTCGGACAGATCGTCCGGGTCGAGGACTACATCGCCGACGGCCGGTACGTGCTGCGTGCCGAGCTGCCCGGAATCGACCCCGACAAGGACGTCGAGGTCACGGTGGACGGCGGCATGCTGCACATCCGGGCGGAGAAGACCCGCAGGTCCGCCGAGCCGCACCGCTCCGAGTTCGCCTACGGGTCGCTCTCGCGGACGGTGGCGCTGCCCGCGACGGCCAGGACCGACGACGTCAAGGCCGTCTACAAGGGCGGCGTCCTGGAGGTCAGCGTGGGGCTGACCGAGGAGAAGAAGGCCGGGGGCCGGCGGATCACCGTCGAGCACTGACGCCTGGCGGGCGCGGGCGGCGGCGCCCCGCCCGCGCCCGCCGCCTCACCTCAGGGAGGAGGACGGTGATGAACAGAGCTGTCGTGGTGGGATTCGATGGATCGCCGGCGGCGACGGCGGCCCTGCTGTGGGCGGCCGAGGACGCCGGACGCCGGCAGCGGCCGCTGCGGATCGTCCACGTGCGTGAGCCGTGGGCCGGCGAGCACCCGCTGAACGGTGTGGGCACGTTGACGGAGCGGTGCGACGCGCTGCTGGAGAACGCCGCCGCGCGGGCGCGAGCGGCCGTACCCGAGGTGACGGTCTCGACCGCCCTGGTGACGGGCGCCGTGCTGCCGCGTCTGCTCAGTGAGGCGGAAACGGCCGACACCCTGCTGGTGGGCAGCAGAGGCCTGGGCGGGGTAACCAGCATGGTGCTGGGCTCGGTCGGGCTCGGCCTCGCGGGGCGCACCGGCTGCCCTCTGGTGGTGGTCAGGGCCTTCCGCGCCGCTACCGGCGGTGACGTCGTGGTCGGCGACGACGGCTCTTCACATGCGCAGGCGGCGCTGGAGTACGCGCTGGAGCAGGCGTCGTCCCGAAAGACGAGAGTCCGCGTGATCTACGCCGTGCCGTTCCCCGCCCTCGCCCCACACCCGGCGGGATACGGCCCGCTGCCGGTCCAGGACGCCGATGGCGCTCGCAACAGCCTGGCACCCTGGAAAGAGAGGTATCCACAGGTCGAGATCGTCGAGTCGGAGATCCACCGGCACCCGGTGCCCGCCCTGGCCGAGGCCTCGCGGACGGCGGGCCTGGTGGTCGTGGGCTCGCGTGGCCTGACCGGGCTCACCTCCGCGGTGCTCGGCTCGGTCAGCCACGCGGTCCTGCACCGGTCCCGCTGCCCGGTCGCCGTGCTCGCCGGTCCCCGGTCCTGACCCCGGTCCGGTGAGGTTCTCCATGGACACAAGGCCGTCCCCAGGCGGCTCCCGCTGGGCCGATCTCGGAGATCACGTCCACTACCTGGACTTCGGCGGCCCGCAGGGCGGACCCGTCGTGGTCGCGGTGCACGGCCTCGGCGGCTCGGCGCTGAACTGGCTCGCCGTCGCGCCGCTGCTCACCGGCCGGTGCCGCGTGCTGGCGCCCGATCTGGGCGGGCACGGGCTGACCCGCACGCGTGAGCGGCGGGCCGGGGTCGCGGCCAACCGGCTGCTGCTGCACCGCTTCGTCGAGCAGGTCGCGGGCGCGCCGGTGATCCTCATGGGCAACTCGATGGGCGGCATGATCTCGCTGCTCGAAGCGGCCGCGCACCCCGAGGCGGTGGCGGGCCTGGTGCTGCTGGACGCGGCGGGCCCGTTCGGCCGCGCACTGCCGGACCCGGTGGTGGCCGCCGTCTTCGCACTGTACGGCATGCCCTGGGTGGGGACGGCCGTCATGGCCCGCCGCCGGGCGATCCCCGCCGAGACCGCGGTCGGCCTGATGCTCAGGCTGTGCTGCGTGGACCCGGCACGCGTGCCGCCCGGCGTCGTCGCCGAGCACGTGCGCCTGGCCCGCCACCGCGCCGAGCTGGAGCACTCCGGCCAGGACTTCCTGCAAGCGGCCCGATCGGTCGTGCGGACGGCCGCCGGGCTGTCGTACCGGGCGGCGGCCCGCTCGGTGCGCGCCCCCGCGCTGCTCGTGCACGGCGAACGCGACCGGCTGGTGCCGGTCTCCGCCTCCCGCGCGCTGGCCAGGGCACATCCGTCCTGGCAGCTCGTCGTCCTGGACGCAGTGGGCCACACCCCCCAACTGGAGGCGCCGGGGGAGACGGCGGACGCCGTGCTGAGCTGGCTCGACGGCCAGGAGCCGGCGGTCCGGGCCGCCCGCCATCCGCTCGCACGTCAGGAATAACAGCGTCCGATCCGGGACCTTGTGCCCTGCCGGTCCTCCTGACCCCGGACGACGCTGAGGCCAACCGGCATACGCGAAGGTGGCGACGGACATGGCCGATCACATGAGCCCGCTCGACGCGGCGTTCCTGACCCTGGAGGACGAGCAGCCCGAGGTGTCGATGGCGATCTCATCGGTCGCCGTCCTGGAGGGCCCGCCGCCCGGCCAGGAAGAGTTCCTCGACGCCATCCGCGCCCGGCTGCCGCTGGTGCCGCGCTACCGGCAGAAGGCACGGCAAATACCGCTCGACCTGGGGCCGCCCATCTGGGTCGACGACCCCGCCTTCGACCTCGCCTACCACGTGCGGCGCGTCGCCCTGGCCCCGCCGGGCGGCGACGCGCGGCTGAGCGAGCTGATCGGCGACATCATGTCCCAGCGGCTCGACCGCGCTCACCCGCTGTGGGAGTACTGGGTGATCGAAGGGCTGGCGGGAGACCGCTGGGCGCTGGTGTCCAAGGTGCATCACTGCATGGTGGACGGGGTGTCCGGCACCCACCTCTACTACGTGATCTTCGACGAGTCGCCGGAGGGCACCGCGGGCCTGCCTGCGGACGAGTGGAACCCGGACGCCGAGCCGTCCGCCCTGCGGCTCACCACCGACGCGCTGCGCGACCTCCTGCGCAACCCGGTCGAGCAGGCGCGCGTGATCGGCCGGGCCCTGGCCTCGCCGCGCGACCTCGCCCAGAGCGTCGCGCAGACCGCACGCGGGCTCGTCCCGCTGATGGGCGCGTTGTGGCCGGCGGCGGCGAGCACCCTGACCGGCCCGATCGGCGAGCACCGCCGCTACGCCGTGGCCCGCGCGCCGCTGAGCGACGTCAAAGAAGTCGCGCACCGGGCCGGTGTGACCTTCAACGACGTCGTCCTTTCGGCGATCAGCGGCGCGTACCGGAACCTGCTGAGCGAACGCGGCGAGGACGCGCACCCGCACGCGGTACGCTCGCTCGTCCCCGTCTCGGTCCGCGCGCCAGGCGAGGAGGGCGTGTACGAGAACCGGATCTCGCTCCTGCTGCCCTACCTGCCCGTCCATCTGGCCGACCCGGCGTCACGGCTGCGCGCCGTCCACGAACACCTCGCCGAGCTGAAGGCGAGCGGCGAAGCACAGACCGGGGAGGCCATCACCCGGCTGGCGGGGTACGAGCCGTTCCCGCCCGTCGCCGGCGTCATGCGCCTGGCGGCGCACCTGCCGCAGCGCCAGATCGTCACCGTCACCACGAACGTCCCCGGGCCGCGCCGGCCCCTCTACCTGCTCGGCCGGCGAACCCTGGAGATCCTCCCGTACGTCCCCATCGCCACCCGGCTGCGCACCGGGGTGTCCATCTTCACCTGCTGCGACCAGGTCACCTTCGGCGTCACCGGCGACTACGACAGCGCGCCCGAGGTCGAGCGGCTGGCCCGGAGCATCGAGCGGGAGACCGAGCGGCTCTGCCTCGCCTTCCGTCCCTCGCCGGTGCTCTCCCGGCCGCGTGGCGCGAAGCGGCGCTCCCCGAAGACCGCGCGGACCAGGATCGCGGAGCCGCAGCCGGCCTGATCGCACGTCGGCCTGATCGAAGGAGAGAGCCATGTTCAACCTCGCCGTCATCCTGCGCGAATCGGCGAAGGCCGCGCCCGGCAAGGCGGCCATCCGCCACGACGGCGGCGCCATGACCTACGCCGAGCTGGACGCGCTGTCCGACTCGGTCGCCGAGGGCCTGACGGCCCTGGGCATCCGCCCAGGCGACGCCGTCGGGCTGCAACTGCCCAACATTCCCGAGTTCGTGGTGTCCTACTTCGGCATCCTCAAGGCCGGGGCGGTCGTCGTGCCGCTGAACCCGCTCCTCAAGGCCAGGGAGGTCGCCTACTGCCTGGGCAACTCGCGGGCCCGCGCCCTCATCACCTGGGCGCCGGTCGCCGCGGAGGCCGTCAAGGGCGCCACGGAGGAGGGCATCACCGACGTGTTCGCCGTCGGCTCCGCCGGCCCGGCCGCCCCGTTCATCGACCTGTTCAGGCCGGCCACGGATCGCCGGCCGATCGCTCCCAGAGACGGCTCCGACACGGCCGCCATCGTGTTCACCTCGGGCACCACCGGCGTGCCGAAAGGCGCGGAGCTGACGCACGTCCAGCTCTACATGAACGCCGACATCCCGGGCCGGCTGTTCGACGTGCGAGCCGACGACGTCGTGCTGACGATCCTGCCGATGTTCCACGTGTTCGGCCTGTCGAGCATCCTGAACGTGAGCGTCCGCTTCGGCTGCACGCTCTCCCTCGTCCCGCGCTTCGACGCCGGGGCCGCGCTGGAGGCCGTCGAACGTGACCGCGTGAGCATCTTCGAGGGCGTGCCCACCATGTTCGTGGCCGTGCTGGAGCATCCCGGCCTCGACCGGTACGACACCTCCTCGCTGCGCGTGGCCATCTCCGGCGGCGCCGCCATCCCGGCCCACGTCCTGGACGCCTTCGAGCACCGCTTCGGCGTGGTCATCCTGGAGGGCTACGGCCTCACCGAGACGGCCTCGACGACCACGTTCAACATCAGCGCCGGCGAGCGGCGCGCCTACAGCGTCGGCAAGCCCATCTGGGGCACCGAGACGCAGATCTGGGACGACCGGGGCAACCGGCTGCCGCCCGGCCGCGAGCACGTCGGCGAGCTCGTCACCCGCGGCTTCCACGTCATGAAGGGCTACCACGGCCAGCCGCAGGCGACCGCCGAGGCCATGGCGGGCGGCTGGCTGCACACCGGCGACCTCGGCTACGTCGACGAGGACGGCTTCTTCTTCATCATCGACCGCAAGAAGGAGCTGATCATCCGCGGCGGCTACAACGTCTACCCGCGCGAGGTGGAGGAGATCCTCTACAACCACCCGGCCGTCGCCGAGGCCGCCGTCGTGGGCGTCCCCGATGCCCGGCTGGGGGAAGAGGTCGCCGCGTACGTGTCGCTCAAGCCCGGCGAGCCCGCCACGACGGCGGAGCTGATCGCCTACTGCAAAGATCGCCTGGCCGCCTACAAGTACCCCCGCTACGTCGAGATCCGCGACGCGCTGCCCAAGACGGCCAACGGCAAGATCGCCAAACTGGAGCTCGCCCGGAGGTGAGAGGGGACGAACGTCCTGCCCGTTCCGCGACCTCCGGCCCTGCCCCGCGCGAGCCGCCGGCCGGAGGCTGGAGCCGGATGACAGCTCACACCGGAGTTGAGGAGTTCACCATGAACGCGACCGTGGGAGACCGGCTGATCGTCGAGGGTACATACGGCGCCAACGCCCGCCGGGAGGGCTTCGTCGTGGGCGTGGAGCACGCCGACGGCTCGCCGCCCTACCTGGTGCGCTGGCTGGACAACGGACGCGAGTCCCTGGTCTACCCTGGGCCGGACGCGCGCATCGTCCCGGGCCGCCGATGAACATCGACCGTGTCAACATCGACCGTGTCAGCCCCTCGGACGCCGCCATGCTCGCCATGGGATCGGGTGGCGCGCTGCCGCAGCGGGCCGGCGCCGTCCTGGTGCTGGAGCCCGGACCGGACTTCGAGGTGACGCGGGCGTCGGCGCTGCTGGGCGAGTGGATCCGCTCCGTTCCGAGGCTCAGGCGGCGGCTGGTGCGCGTCCCGTTCGGCTGTGGCCGCCCGGTGTGGGTGGACGATCCGCACTTCGACCTCCGGCTGCACGTACGCGAGCGCGCCTGCCCCGCACCCGGGAACGAGCGGGCGTTGCTCGACCTGGCGGCCGCCGTGCTGACCGGCCCGCTGCCGCCATCACGCTGGACGGCCGTCTTCGTGACGGGGCTGACCGGCGGCGCGGTCGCCCTGATCGTCGTTTTCGATCACGTGCTGGCCGACGGGATCGGCGGGCTCGCGCTCCTCGCCGCGCTCGCCGATCCCGCACAGCGGCAGGCGCCCGCCGACTTCCCGCTGCCTGGACCGTCCCGGCGGCGGCTGGCGGCCGACGCCTTCACCGAACGGCTGCGAGCGCTCGGCCGGGCACGAACGTTCCGGCAGGACGCCAGAACCGCCTTAGCCGCCACGGGCGGGCTGCGTCCGGAGCCCATCGCGCGATGCTCGCTGCTGCGTCCGACCGGCCCGCGCCGGACGTTCACCGTCGTGCGGGCAGACCTGGCGGCCCTGCGATCCGCGGCCCACAGCCACGGCTGCACCGTCAACGACGCCCTCCTGACCGCCATCACGGGATCGCTGAGCGGGCTCCTGGGACGGCGGGGCGAGCACGTCGAGGCCCTGTCGGTGTCGATGCCGGTAGCAGCACGGCGCACCACCACCTCCAGCGAGCTCGGCAACCGCTTCGGCGTGCTGATCGCCGCCCTTCCCGCCATCGGCCCCGCCCGTCAGCGCATGCCACGGATCGCCGCCCTGCTCGCCGAGCGCAAGAAACAGGCCGCGACCGCGTCCGCGGCCGATCTGTTCGGCCCGCTGTTCCGGCTGCTGGCCGCGCTCCGGCTCTACCGCCCCTACCTGCGCCGCCAGCGCCGCATCCACACCCTCGTCAGCAACGTACGCGGCCCCGGCGATCCCCTGACCCTCGCCGGCGCCGCCATCCGCGAGATCATCCCGGTGGCGGTCGCCGAGAACGGCAACGTGACGGTGAGTTTTGAGATCCTGTCCTACGCCGGCACGCTCGCCATCACCCTCATCGCCGACCCCGACAGCGTCCCCGACCTGGACGAGCTCGTCGCGTGCCTGCGTGACGAGCTCGCCGCCATCACGTAGATGGCTGATCGCCCGCGGACGTCCGCTGAAGGTTCTCGATGCTGCGCACGAGGGCCAGGTTCGCCGCTGTCAGCGTGCGTACCTGCTCCTCAAGACTGTCGACCGGCTTTCTCAACGTCAGCAGCTCCGCGTCGACGAGCGGCGCTTCCATGATCACGCGTCCACCGATCATGATCGGTTCACCTCCTGATGAGGCCATGGTGACTGCCCGGCCGGCCCTGCGGTACCGGCGAACGCCCTCACCCCGCGGGACCTATGGCACTGGCCGCACCCGCCGCCCGGACGGACGCTCGTGCTGAAAGGAGGTGGCACGATGAGGCTGACCTGGAAGGACGCCCTGGCCACAGTGGCCGCGGGCGTCAACGTGGCCGTCTACGTCGCCTTCACTCAAGGCGCGGACGTGCCGATCGTCGACAGCGTGCGCGGCGCCACCGGGACGATCCTGCTGCTGGGCCTGGTGGGCGGCTGCATGCTGAGCGCGGCGCCCGAGGAGTACGAGCGCAAGGGCTCCTACATGGCCGTCGCCAGCGCGCTGGGCGGCATCGCGCTCCTGGCGGGTGTGGTCGGGCTGATCGCGGCCAGCGAGCTCGCCCTGGCGGTGCTGTTCTACGCCACCATCGCGCTGTGGCTGATGGCCACCGTGCGGCACGCGCTCGCCCCGGCGAAGACGGAGGTGCTCCGGTGAGAAACGGGCCGAGACCTCCCCTTGGTCCGAGGTCTCGGCCGTTCTCGTCCCGTCCGGCGGCGAGAAGCGCTGCATCGCAGGGCCTGGACCGTCACCACCGGCCAGGCGGAAGGGAGCGAACGTGCATGATCAGCTCGACATGAGGGACGCCATCGACCGGATGCTGAACCGCAGGCCCGCCGTCGGCCTGGCGGTGGGTGTGGTCCGCGACGGCGCCCTGGAGTTCTTCCACGGGCACGGAGTCGCCGACATCGCCTCGAAGACGCCCATCACCGAGGACACCGTCTTCAGGATCGCCTCCATCACCAAGACCTTCACCGCCATCGCGGTGATGCAGTTGTGGGAGCAGGGGCAGGTCGACCTCGACGCCCCGGCAGGCCAGTACCTGCGTGCCTACCGGCTCATCCCCGCCAAGCCTGGCCACCGGCCCGCCACGGTCCGGCAGCTGCTGACGCACACCGCCGGGATACCCCAGATGGTCCACCCCGCACAGGCGCTCAGAAGCGGCTGGTTCGGGGAGAGCGTCGAGCTCGGCAGACCACTGCCGACGCTCGCCGAGCACTACCGGGGCCGCCTGCGCCTGGCCGCCGAACCGGGCACCGTCTTCACCTACACCGATCACGGCTTCGCCACCCTGGGCCAGATCGTCGAGGACGTGAGCGGGCAACCCCTGCACCGCTACCTGCGCGAGCACGTCTTCACCCCGCTCGGCATGGACGACACCGACCTCGTGCGATCTGCGCGCATCGCCTCGCGCCTGGCCACGGGGTACCGCCTGCGGGCCGGCGGGCCCGAGCCGATCACCGACCGCCAGTGGATCACCACCGCGGCCTCATCCGCCTACTCGACCTCGCGGGACATGGCACGCTACCTCGCCGCGCTCGCGGGAGGCGGTGCCAACCGGCACGGCTCGGTGCTGAAACCGGCGACGACCGCGTACATGTACGAGCCCCACTACCGAACCGACCCCCGCCTGCCCGGCATCGGGCTGGCCTTCTTCCGCACCGGTGGAGGAGGGCGGCTGGCTGTCGAGCATCAGGGCATCCTGCCCGGCTTCAACTCCCAGATCTTCGTGGCCCCCGACCACGGTGTCGCCGTCATGGCCTTCACCAACGGCTCCCCGCAAGCCCTGACGTGGCTGCCGGCCGAGACCGGACGGCTCCTCAACCGCCTGACCGGCGTCCCGGACGACACCGTCCGCAACGGCATCCCGCACCACCCGGAGCTGTGGGGCGAACTGTGCGGCCGGTACCGGCCGCGCGCCCAGCGGACCGACATGCAGGTGTGGTCCATGTTCGGCGCGGGTGCGGAGGTCGTCGTCAGGAAGGGGCGGCTCTGGCTACGGGTGCTGAGCCCGCTCCCGTCCCTGTACAAAGGGTTCCCCCTCCACCCCGACGATGCCCGCGACCCGTACGCCTTCACAATCGACCTGTCCGAGTTCGGGATCGGCACCGCACGGCTGGTCTTCCAGCACGGTTCGCCGGACACGTCCCTGCATCTGGACCTGCTGCCCCTGTCGCTGGACCGGCGTCCCGCGGCGGCGAACCCACGGATCTGGGCCGCGGCCGCGCTCACCGCCGCCACGGCCGCGGTCGCCGTGCGGGCCAGGCACCGCCGTCATGTGGCCTAAGCCACACATGTCCCGGGCCCAACGCCTCCGGACGGGCGGCGCCGGCAGGTCCACCGGACCGAGGGCGAGCACGCCTGCGTCACCTGTGCCGGCACCTGGCCCTGCGCCCCCGCCTTCATGCTCGACCTGCACACCTCCTGATGAAGGAGAACCTGCCTCAGGACCAACGGCGCCGCCATCGGGACTTCGTCCCCGGGCGTCGTGAGCCGCTTGCCGGGATGGTGGAGGTGAGAGACCCGAGGTGTGCAGGAGCGGCGTGATGGCCGCTCACCTCGCGGTCGGCGCGGACGGGTCCGCATCGGCGAAGGAGGCGTGATGAACATCGAGTCGCTGACCGCCGGGCAGGTGATGAGCCGCGTCCTGGTGGCGATCAAGCCCGACGAGTCGCCGCTGATGGCCTGGGAACTGATGCGCAGGGCCGAGGTGCACCACCTGCCGGTCGTAGAGGGGCGGCACGTGCTCGGCATCCTGACCCGCGAGCGGCTCGCCGCGTCCTGGTCCGGCGGGCCGCAGGAACAGTCCAGCCGCCCCGTCCGGGCGTTGCTCGGCCGCGAACCGGTGCCCCGGGTGCGCCAGGACACCCCGCTCGCCAGGGTCGCAACGCTCATGCTCGACGCCGGGTGCGACGCCGTGCCGGTGGTGTCCGGTGACAGGCTGGTCGGACTGGTCACGGCCCGGGACGTGCTGTCGGCCGTCGCCGGGCGCGCCAAGCCGGCCGCGGAGCCCGGGGAAGTGGTCACCGGGATGTTCCACCTCGAACCCGTCCTGCCGGAGGCCGACCCGACGGGAGGCGCATGAGGAACGTCCACGAGGCACGGGACCTTCGTCCCGATCACCGGGGACGTTCGCCGCTGCCCACGCGGGCCGCCGTACGCGAGCCTGGGACGTAGGAGAAAGAGGTGGAACATCATGTCGATCGAAGTCAAGGACGTCATGGGACACGTGGTGATCGCGGTGCTGGCGGACGCGTCGTTCGCCGACATCGTGGCCGCGATGAAGCGGTTCGCGGTGGGCGCGGTCACCGTCATCGACGCCGACCGCCGCCCGATGGGCGTGGTCTCCGAGGACGATCTGCTGCTCAAGGAGATCGACACGGTACGCCACAGCGTGTCGCTGTTCGAGTCCCGCAAGCAGCGGCGCGAGCACGAGAAGGCCGCCGCGGTCACGGCGTCCCAGCTCATGACGTCCCCGGCGATCACCGTCACCCCGGGCACCAGCGTGCGCGACGCGGCCCGGCTGATGCACACCGAGCGCATCAAGCAGCTGCCCGTGATCGACGTGGTCACCGGCAGGGTCATCGGCACCCTGCACCAGCGGGACGTGCTGCGCGTCTTCACTCGTCCCGCCGGCGAGCTGGAGGCCGACATCCGCGCCCTGCTGCCGGAGCCCGGCCCGTTCACGGTCGAGATCAACGCCGGCATGGTGAAGATCGGCGGGCGGGTGCAATGGAGATCGCAGGCCATCGCCCTCGTCGAAGCCGTGCGCAACGTCGAAGGCGTGGTGGACGTCGTGGGCGAGCTGGCCGCCGAGGACGACGACCTCATCGTCGTCCCGCCGCTGATGTAGGAGCGCCGTCGTGGACGCGGCATGGCACATCGAGGTGCACGGCATCGTGCAGGGCGTAGGCTTCCGGCCGTTCGTGCACCGGCTGGCGACGGCCATCGGGATCCGGGGACAGGTCAGGAACGCCGGCGGGCACGTGGTCATCTCCGCCACCGGCCCGCCGGCCTCGCTGGAGGCGTTCGTCTCCGGCCTGCGCACTCAGCCGCCCAGCGCCGCCCGCGTCCGGGACGTGCTCGTCACATCGGGGCCGCCGGAGCAGCAGGGGCCCGGCTTCGAGATCGTGGAGAGCGAGGTCGCACCCGGGACCCGCAGCGAGATCCCACCCGACCTCGCCACCTGCGCCGACTGCCTGCGCGAGCTGTTCGACCCGGCGAACCGGCGCCACCGCTACCCCTTCATCAACTGCACGGCGTGCGGCCCCCGGGCGACCATCATCGAGAGCCTGCCCTACGACCGGGCACGCACGTCGATGCGCGGCTTCGCGATGTGCCCGGCCTGCGCGGCCGAGTACCACGACCCGGCGAACCGGCGTTTCCACGCCGAGCCGATCGCCTGCGCGTCCTGCGGACCCCGGCTGCGCTGGCAGAACCTGACGGGTGACGTCGCGCTGCGAGCCGCCTCGGACGTCATCGCGGCCGGCGGTGTCGTCGCCGTCAAGGGACTGGGCGGCTTCCACCTGATCTGTGACGCCATCAACGACGAAGCCGTGTCCCGGGTGCGCGAGATCAAGGCCCGTGACGGCAAACCGCTGGCCGTCATGGTGCGCGACACGATCACGGCCGGAGCGCTGGCCGACCTCACCGACGATGACCGCGCCCTGCTCGGTGCGCCCTCCGCGCCGATCGTGCTGTCTCCACGCCGGCACGGCGTCCTGTCGCCCGGCGTCTGCCACGGCATGCCGGACATCGGGCTGTTCCTGCCGTACACACCCCTGCACCACCTGCTCCTGGACGCCCTGCGCCGCCCCCTCGTGGTCACCAGCGCCAACCACGCCGACAGCCCCATGCCGACCACTGAGATCTCCGGCCTGGCCGTGGACGGCGTCCTCACCCACGACCGGCCCATCGTGGCCCGCTACGACGACTCGGTGATCCGCTCGTTCGGACGAACCTCGATCACGATCAGACGCGGCCGCGGGCTCGCCCCCGCACTGCTGCGCCTGCCCGCCGCGGCGCCGCCGCTGGTGGCCGTGGGCGCCCAGCTGAAAAGCACCTTCACCCTCGCCGACGGCGAACGGGCGGTGCTCGGGCCGCACATCGGCGACCTGTCCGACGCCGAGACCCTCGAAGCCTACGACGAGGCGCTCGCCCACCTCGGCCGCCTGCACGGCATCGAGCCGCTGCACGCCGCGCACGACCTGCACCCCGGCTACCTGTCCACCCGCCTGGCGCGGCGCTGGCCCAACCGCGTCCCCGTCCAGCACCACCACGCCCACGTCGCCGCCGTCGCCGCTGAGCACCAGTTGCGGCCGCCGTTCCTCGGCGTGGCCTACGACGGGCTCGGCCTGGGCGACGACGGCACGTTCTGGGGCGGCGAGCTGCTGCTGGCCTCCTACACCGGCTATCGGCGGGTGGGCCGCTTCTCCCGCGCCCCCATGCCCGGCGGCGAGTCGGCCGTACGCATGCCCGCCCGCATGGCCCTCGGCTACCTGCTCGGCGGCGAGCTCAGCACCGGGACTGTCCCCGGTCACCTGCTCGGGCAGGAAGTCATCGCCCGCATGATCGCCCAAGGCGTCAACAGCCCGGCCGCCTCCAGCGCCGGCCGCCTGTTCGACGCCGCCGCCGCGCTGCTGGGCCTGTGCGAGGTGAACGGCTTCGAAGGCGAGGCCGCCACCCGGCTGGAACAGGCGGCAAGCGCCTTCCCCGGAACGGAGCCACTGGCCTGGCGACTGGAGCGGCGCGACGGGCTGTGGCTGTACGACGGCGTGGCGACCCTGCGCCACCTGCTGGAGGCCAAGGCCGACCGTGAACCGGCCGGCCGGATCGCCGCCGCCTTCCACGCCACCATCGCGGCCGTCACCGTGCTGCTGTGCGAACGGGCCGCCGCCGAGCACGACGTCACCCAGGTGTGCCTGTCCGGCGGCGTCTTCCAGAACCGGCTGCTGGCCACCGACGTGCTGACCAGGCTGTCGGCGGCGGGCTTCGAGCCGTACATCGGCGAACAGGTCCCGGTCAACGACGCGGGCATCAGCTACGGGCAGGCGGCCGTGGCGGCGGCGCGCCTGTCACGCGCATGACGTCACTGCTTGCGGTCGGCGCGCAACCGGGCCGCCAGGGCCGCCGCCTGCGTACGGCGCTGCATGTCCAGCTTGGACAGCAGGTTCGAGACGTAGTTCTTGACCGTCTTCTCGGCCAGGAACATGCGCTCGCCGATCTGCCGGTTCGTCAGCCCCTCGCCGACGAGGTCGAGAATCTGCCGCTCCTGGTCGGTGAGCGCGGCGAGGGGGTCCTTCCTGGCGGTCTGGTCGCGCAGCCGCTGCAGCATGGCGGCGCCGGCCATCACCGCGTCGAACAGGGCGTCGTCGTCGGCGAACGAGGTCAGCATCAGGCACGCCAGCCCCGGCACGCGCGAGCGCACCTCGCGGCAGACGTCCACGCCGTTGCCGTCGGGCAGCCGCACGTCCAGCACCGCCACGTCGGGCATCAGCGCCGGGATGCGCGCGATCGCGGACTCCGCCGTGCCCGCCTCGCCGATCACCTCGAGGTCGTCCTCGGAGTCCAGCAGGGCGGCCACACCGCGCCGCACCACTTCATGGTCATCGAGGAGGAACACCCGAATCATGCCTGTGACGCTACCGAAGCGGTAGCAGCGCCGAAAGGACGAAAGTCCCGCGAGCTGGAGTCGTACGGCGCTGGGCGGGCGGCGATCTCCAGCGTGTCCTGGAAGGGATACGGAGGAGGAAGCATGAACCCCGGAGCTGACCCGGTCGGCGACTACCTGACACGCATCGGCCGCACGCCGCTGCTGACCGCGGCCGAGGAGATCGAACTGGCCCAGCGGATGGCGTCGGCCGCCCACGCCGCCCAGCGCATCCGGCAGGGCGGCGCGGAGCCGGAACTGCGAGACCTCGTCGCCGACGGCCTGGCGGCCAGGCGGCACCTCATCGAGGCGAACCTGCGGCTGGTCGTGTCCATCGCCAAGCGCTACGCCCACCGCGGCATGTCGCTGGCCGACGTGATCCAGGACGGCAACCTCGGGCTGATCGAGGCCGTCGAGCGCTTCGACCACACCCGGGGCAACCGGTTCTCCACGATCGCCACCTGGTGGATCCGCAAAGCCATCCAGCGGGGGCTGGAACACGCGCCCACGGTGCGGCTGCCCATCGCCGTACAGGACGAGCTCGCCAAGCTGTCCCAAGCCGAGACCCGGGCACTGCACCGGCTGGCACGCGTCCCGACCGAGCGGGAACTGGCCGAGGAGGCGGCACAGAAACCCGCCAGGCTCGCCTTCCTGCGGCGGCTGCCCGCCACCTGCGCCAGCCTCGACGTCGAGGCAGGAGAAGAACGGCACCACTACACCCTCGGCGATCTGATCGAGGACGATCGAACGCCGGCCGTCGAGCACCTGGTCGAGCAGCGGGCGCTGAAGAAGGTGCTCGACCGCCTCGTGGACGGGCTCGCGCCACGCCAGGCGTTGATCGTGCGGCTGAGGTTCGGGCTGGACGGGCACGCCCCGCACACGGCCCGGCAGATCGCCGAGAAATGCGGGCTGACCCCGCAGTGGGTCCGCCAGATCGAGAAGGAGTCGCTCAGCACGCTGCGCGGCCGTGGCAGATCGTACGGCCTGCGCGCGTGGGCGAGCTGAGAAGGGGGAGCACCATGAGAAGCGACACGCGCCGCTCCGGGCGCTGGCTCCGGTGGATGTACCGCGGCGGCCGGCCCCATCGCCTGGCACGCGCCATGAACCGGTCCTGGACGGTGGTGCACTCCAGCGGCCTGATACCCCACCTGGTGACCTTGGAGGTGCCCGGACGCCGAACGGGACGGATCCACTCCTTCCCCATGGTGATGGCCGACCACCAAGGAGAGCGGTACCTGGTGGCGATGCTGGGGCAGCACACCAACTGGGTGCTCAACCTGCGTGCGAACGGCGGACGGGCGGTGCTGCGGCACGGCCGGCGCAGGAGCGTCCTGCTCACCGAGGTCGACCCCGCCGAGCGTGCCCCGATCCTGCGCCGCTACTTGGCCCTCGCCCCGGGCGCGCGCCCGCACATCCCGGTGGAGCGGCATGCGCCGCTGGAGGACTTCCAGCAGATCGCTGCCCAGATCCCCGTGTTTCGCATCACGGCCCCGTAAACGGGCTCCTTCGGCCATGACTGGTCCGGCAGAGGCGCACGACCCGGGGAAACTCCTGAGGAAGGAGGCGGCACGTCAGGGGTGATCGTCGAGGAACCGTGTATATACGTCCCAGGTTCTCCAGGAGGGTGCCGGCTGAGGCGTTCGACGTTGCACTTGGCTCGGACCGGGCAGGGTTGGCACTGGCTCTTGGTGAAGCGGGCCACGATCAACGGGGCGACGGTCAGCGAGGATGTCGAATGAGGGCCGTGCCAGCCCTTGCTGACCTGGCCCTGCGGGCAGGTGACTTCCTGCCGGTCGAAGTCGATGCGAAAGTCGTCGCGGGCGAAACCCTCACCCTGGCGGTTTTGGTGGGTGGGGTTGCCTGAAAGCGGTCCGACCACGGTGATCTGGTGTTCACGTTCGGCCTGTTCGAGGTGGACCAGGGAGGTGTAGCCACCGTTGAGCAGGTGCTGCTCGGGCCGGCGGCCCCGGCGTCCCAGCCGGGTGTGGATGCCGGGCAGGACCTCAGTGTCAGCGCTGGTCGCGGGCATGGTGACCACGTCCGTGATCACATCGGGGCCGTTGGCCGAGGGCGGCAGACCGCTGTCGTCGTCATCGTCACGCCAGCGCAGCCGCCCGGTGGAGTCGCAGTAGTAGTTCTGCACCAGGATCTGTCGCAGGGCCTGCACCTGGGGGCCGCCCAGCAGGCCGGGATGGTTTCGGCTCAGGTGTTCCAACGACCAAGCCGTTCAGCGCCTCATCCTGGTGGTCACGGACGACGGCATCGGCATGAGCGAGCCAGGACGCCGCAGCGGCCTGCGCAACATCAAGGAAAGAGCCGTCCGGCTGGGCGGCACCACGGAACTGGAGTCCCCGGACGCGGGCGGGACGCGGCTGCGCTGGCAGATCCCTCTGTGAGGTTCGGCCCGGGAGCCTGAGGACCAAGGTCCCTAGGCCGGGCCCGCGCCGGTGGGCACCATCGTGACCATGACGACGACGCAGACGATCGACGCGTACTGGCGTGCCGCCAACTACCTGTCGGTGGGACAGATCTACCTGCTGGACAACCCGCTGCTCACCGAGCCGCTTCGGCCGGAGCACGTCAAACCCCGCCTGCTCGGCCACTGGGGCACCACACCCGGGCTGAACTTCTGCTTCGCCCACCTCAACCGCGTCATCGGCGAACGCGCCCAGGACATGATCTACATCGCCGGCCCCGGCCACGGCGGCCCCGCCGCGGTGGCGCACGCCTGGCTGGAGGGCTCCTACTCGGAGAAGTACCCCGAGGTCTCGCGGGACGCCGACGGCATGCGCAGGCTGTTCCGCCAGTTCTCCTTCCCCGGCGGCATCCCCAGCCACGTGGCGCCCGAGACGCCCGGCTCGATCCACGAGGGCGGCGAGCTCGGCTACGCGCTCGCCCACGCCTACGGCGCCGCGTTCGACAACCCGCGCCTGGTCGTGGCCTGCGTGATCGGCGACGGCGAGGCCGAGACCGGCCCGCTGGCCACGAGCTGGCACTCCAACAAGCTGCTCGACCCGCAACGCGACGGCGTGGTGCTGCCCATCCTGCACCTGAACGGCTACAAGATCGCCAACCCCGCGCTGCTGTCGAGGATCCCCGAGACGGAGCTGCTCAGGCTCATGGAGGGGTACGGGTACCGCCCGCACGTCGTCGGCCCCTCGCACGAGGAGATGGCCGCGACGCTGGACGAGGTGTTCGACCAGATCGCCGCCTACAAGGACGGCCTCGCCGGCCGCCTGCCCATGATCATCCTGCGGACGCCGAAAGGCTGGACCGGGCCGCGCGAGGTCGACGGCCTGCCCGTCGAGGGAACCTGGCGAGCCCACCAGGTACCCCTGTCAGGCGTCCGCGACAACCCCGAACACCTGGCGCTGCTGGAGGAGTGGATGCGCTCCTACCGCCCGCAGGAGCTGTTCGACGCCGACGGACGTCCGATGCCCGCCGTGCTGCGCGCCGTACCCGAAGGACCGCTGCGGATGAGCGACAGCCCGCACGCCAACGGCGGCGAGCTGCTGGCCCCGCTGGCCCTGCCGGACTTCCGCGAGTACGCCGTGCAGGTGAAGGCGCCCGCCGCCCAGTCGAGCGAGCCGACGCGTGTCCTGGGCACGTTCCTGCGCGACGTGATCGCCGCCAACCCGCACACCTTCCGGCTGATGGGCCCGGACGAGACCGCCTCCAACCGGCTGCAGGCCGTCTTCGAGACCACCACGCGCGCCTGGAACGCCGCCGTCGAGCAGACCGACGAGCACCTGGCACCCGGCGGCCGGGTGATGGAGGTGCTGAGCGAGCACCTGTGCCAGGGCTGGCTGGAGGGCTACCTCCTCACCGGCCGCCACGGGCTGTTCAACTGCTACGAGGCGTTCATCCACATCATCGACGCCATGTTCAACCAGCACGCCAAGTGGCTGCAGGCGGCCAAGCGCATCCCCTGGCGACGGCCCGTCGCCTCGCTCAACTACCTGCTGTCCTCCCACGTGTGGCGGCAGGACCACAACGGCTTCAGCCACCAGGACCCCGGCTTCCTCGACATCGTGGTCAACAAGAAGGCCGAGGTCGTGCGCGTCTACCTGCCGCCGGACGCCAACACGCTGCTGTCCGTCGGCGACCACTGCCTGCGCTCGCGCGACTACGTCAACGTCGTCGTCGCGGGCAAGCAGCCCGTGCTCGACCTGTTCACCATGGACGAGGCGATCGCCCACTGCACCCGCGGCCTCGGCATCCTGCCCTGGGCCTCCACCGACGCCGGCGAGGAGCCCGACGTGGTGCTGGCCTGCGCCGGCGACGTGCCCACCCTGGAGACCCTGGCCGCCGCCGCCATCCTGCGCGAACACCTGCCGCAGCTCAAGGTCAGAGTGATCAACGTGGTGGACCTCATGCGGCTCCAGCCGCCGTCCGAGCACCCGCACGGCATGCCGGACGCCGAGTTCGACACGCTGTTCACCACCGGCAAGCCGATCATCTTCAACTTCCACGGCTACCCGTGGCTGATCCACCGCCTCACCTACCGCCGCCACGGCCACGCCAACCTGCACGTGCGCGGCTACAAGGAGGAAGGCACCACCACCACGCCGTTCGACATGGCGATGCTCAACGACATCGACCGCTACCACCTCGTCATGGACGTCATCGACCGGGTCCCCGGCCTGGGCGCGACCCAGGCACACCTGCGCCAGCGCATGAGCGACGAACGTCTGCGCGCCCGCGCCCACACCCGCGAGCACGGCGAGGACGTCCCCGCGATCAGCGAGTGGACCTGGGCCTGAACAGGAGGAGGCAGCCATGAACGAGGACGAGCTGGGAGTCGTGGTCGGCTACGACGGCTCCCCACCGGCAGGGGCGGCCCTGCGATGGGCCGCCGCCGAGGCCGCCGGCAGAGCACTGCCGCTGACCGTCTGCCACGCCTGGGACTGGAACCACCACGAGTGGCCCGGCGAGCCGGTGCCGCTCGAACTCGTCCGCCGCCCCGCCCAGCGCCTGGTCAAGGCCGCGGCGGCCTGGGCCGCCCGGCACCATCCCGGCGTGCCGGTCAACACGCTGACCGACCGCGGCTCACCGTCCGCACTGCTGACCGACCTGTCCGCGGACGCGGCGCTGATCGTGGTCGGCAGCCGCGGGTACGGCGAGGTCAGAGGCCTGGCAGCGGGCTCGGTGAGCGGCCACGTCGCCACCCGCGCCCGCTGCCCGGTGATCGTCATGCGCGGCGACCCGCAGGAGCGCGACGCCCATGAGGTCCTGGCGGGCTTCGACGGCTCCCCGGAGGCCACCACCGCGCTCGGCTTCGCCGCCGCTGAGGCGCACCGGCTGGGAACTCGCCTCCAGGTCCTGATCGCCCAGTGCGAGCGGGGCAGCCGCATGGACACGTTCGAGCTGCGCACCCAGGCACGCAGCTCGTCCTGGAGCGAACTGATCAGCCGGCAGCGAGCCCTGCCGGGGCTGGAGGCCGGGGTCGAGGTCGTGGACGAGCCCGCGCGTCCGGCGCTGCTCGAAGCGGCGCGCAAGGCCTGCCTGCTGGTGGTCGGCGCACGTGGCCTGGGCGAGGTCCGCGGACTGCTGCTCGGCTCCGTCAGCCAGGCCATGGTGCACCACGCGCCCTGCCCCGTCGCCGTGGTGCACTGACCGGACGAGCGCCCCGGGACAGGATTTCGGCCGCTCCAACCGGGGCTTACGCCTCTGGGCAGGCTCCGCGGCGAGCGAAAGGGTTGCGGTGAAGCCCCGAGCCTCCCCTAAGGGGGTATCCCGATGGACGACGAACCGCGCCTGTCCTCCTCCTCCCCGCCGCTGCACGCCATGCCCGGCCCGCGCTTGCGGGCAGCCTGGTGGCTGAGCGGCCTCGTCGTGGTCCTCACCACCGTGGCCGCCGCGGCCGGGCTGCTCACCGACGGGCTGTATTCCGGTCCCGTGGTGCTCACCGCCAAGTTCCGCGGCAACGACCTGGCGACCCTGGTCGCGGGTGTGCCCCTCCTGACAGTGGCGCTCGCCGCATCGGTACGGGGCTCCACCCGCGGCGGCCTCATCTGGGCGGGCATGCTCGCGTACTCGATCTACAACTACGCCTACTACGTCTATGACCCCGCCTTCAACGACCTGTTCCTGCTGCATGTCGCCATCGTCGTCCTGTCGGCGGCGTCGCTCGGGCTGGCGCTCACGGACCTGGACGTCGCCGTCCGTGCCCGGACGGCGATGCGCTGGGCCGGCGGCCTGCTGCTCCTGCTGGCCACCGCACTCGCCGGCATGTACGGCGTCTGGCTCGTCCGCCAGGCCGTCACCGGCGAGCCGCCGGCGGACGTGCTGCCGCTGCCCCAGGCGCAGGTCCACCTGGGCATGGCCCTCGACCTGACCATGGTCGTGCCCACCCTGGTCCTGGCAGGCGTGCTGCTGTGGCTGCGCTCCGCCTGGGGGTACACGCTGGGCGTAGCGACGTGCGTCTACGTCGGGGCATACCAGCTCAACTACCTGACGGCGCGGTATTTCGTCGCCCAGGCGGGTGTTCCAGGAGTGGCGTACGCCGAGCCGCTCGACCTGCTGATCCCGATCCTGCTGCTGACCGCGGTGCTCGCCCTCGTCATTCACCCAGGTGAAGGACCAACGGCGGGCTCGATCGGGACTTCGTCCCCGGGTGCCCATGTCCCTCCAGGGCGACGCTGGACGTGACAGATCAAAGCGAAGGGGTGCGAAATGGCTGGACACATCGTCGTGGCCGTGGACAGATCCGCAGCGGCAATGGCCGCCGTGGCATGGGCGGCGGACGACGCCCGGCGCAGGAATCTGGGCCTGCGCATCGTGCACGTGCACGAGCAACGGCCGGGCGAACACCCGAGGGGATGCTGCGCGAGCACGCTGACCTCCGCCGCCGACCTGGCCCGCGGAACGGCGGACGGCATCCAGGTGAGCACAGAGCTGCTGGCAGGCACCGTCGTCGACCGGCTGCTCGAGGAGTCCGGAACCGCCGACACCATGGTCCTGGGCAGCCGTGGCCTGGGCGGGCTCGCCGGAATGCTGGCCGGCTCCGTGAGCCTGGCCATGGCCGGACACGCCAGGGGACCGGTCGTGGTCGTGCGAGGCCCTGAGAGCACCCGGCACGGCTGCGTCGTGGTCGGCTACGACAACTCCTCGGGGAATTACGTTTCTTGAAAGATCTGTGAACTCCCTGACCACGCTTGCCCGGTCCAGCATCGACTTCGATGGAGGCGCCTGTCTAGCGAATTGAGCTGTACGGCTACCAGTGATCTTCCGTTTGATGAAAGATAGTTGCAGCTAACGGAAGGCGGTTCGGTGAGCGCGCGAGGGAGTGAACCGCCAGGCTCAGCTCGTCTGGAACTGTGCCACGGAGTGGTGCTGCTGCATCCAGAAGATGCAGTACTCGAGGCGATGCTGTCCGGGTGGGAAAAACAGCAGCGGGGAGGGCGACGCCTGCAGCCGGACACGGTGGAGTCGCGCAAGAGCATCGTTCGCCGTTTCGTGTCCTACACCAACGAGTACCCCTGGCGCTGGTCGGCCGGCGACATGGACGAGTGGAGTGCTCAGTTGGTGATGATCGACCGATTAGCGGAATCCACGATCCGCTCCTATCAGGGGGCGATCAGGATGTTCTGCGACTACATCACCTCGCCGCACTATCGGTGGGCCGACGAATGCCAGGCACGGTTCGGCACGCATCCCGTGCAGATCTGCCAGGAGTGGAACACCACGGCGCACCTGGTCGAGTACGAGGGCGGGCCAGGGCGTCGGCCGTTGTCCCGTCAGGAGTGTCAGGCGCTCTTTGACTACGCCGATGAGCAGGTCGAACGGGCGATCCGGCTGGGGCGCAAGGGAGCGTTGACCGCTTACCGGGACGCCACCGTGCTGAAGGTCATCTATGCCTGGGGATTGCGGTGTACCGAGGCCAGCAAGCTGGATCGACACGACTGGTACCGCAATCCTCAGGCCCCGGAGCTGGGCAGGTTCGGACTGCTGAACGTCCGGTGGGGCAAGCGTTCACGCGGGTCGGCACCCAAACGACGGATGGTGGCTTCAGTCATGCCATGGGCCGTCGTCGCGGTCGATGACTATCTGACCAACATCCGACCTCGCTTCGGACTGGAGGATCATCCGGCGATGTGGATCACCGAGCGCGGCGGGCGGCTTCGTCCGCGGGAGATCGAGAAACGCTTCGCGACCTACCGCGACGCGCTGGGAATGGACGAAGATCTCACACCGCACTGCCTGCGCCACAGCCACGTCACCCACCAGATCGAGGACGGCGTCGACCCCAAGTTCGTCCAGGTACTCTTGAGCTGTTCGGAGAGTGTCTATGACGTCCAGAACGAAGACGTGAACGCCGGAGATCCCTGTGGTGGACGTGGTTATCTACCGCCGTCCACCACGCGGATTTTTCGGAGGTTCAATGCTTGTTTGTCAATGGCCTTTGAGCTCTCCCCGCTGGCGGCCAGATAGTTCACACGCTGGTGGCCATGAGGGTGTCCCCAACGGCGGCCAGTTATCTCCCCGCCGTTGATGGATGTGTGGGTCAGGTGAAGGGC
>NZ_BAAAQX010000062.1:0-43764 GCF_039531895.1 Nonomuraea monospora | reverse complement strand
CTCTTCAGCAGATCATCGACCCTCACGTAGAGTGCGGTTGCGAGGGTGTCCAGTTCGGTCGTCACAACCCGAGAATGGACATCCTCGCCCTATCTCCGCAGCTATGCCTTGGACTCATCCATCTAGAAGAACTGGAACTCGGGCTCGGGCTGCGGCAGCTCCACCCGCTCGGGCCCGCGGAACGTGGCCGCGTCCTTGGGCATGTCGGCCAGCGGCGTCCCCAGCACGAACGGCACGCTCACGCTGCTCCCGGCCAGATCGACGGTGACGGCCGCCCCCGTCCCCGCCTCGTCGGTGTACGTCGCGTCGGTGCCCGCGATCACCAGCCCGATCCGGTGTCCCTTCTTGAACGTGTAGTCCTGCGGCAGGGTCAGCCAGCGCACCGTGCCGTACGTCCCCGCGGGCAGCGGCGTGGACTGGCTGAGCGACAGCCGGTTCTGCACGTCGATCCAGCCGCGCGCGACGATCTCCAGCGGCCGGGTGGCGACGTTCGTGACCACCTTGCGGTAGCAGGCGTCGTCGGCCGCCGTGCTCTCGCCGTGGCAGTCCTCCTCCGCCAGCGTGGTGATGCCCTGGCCGCGCCGCCAGTCCACGCGGGTGTCCTCGCCGAAGTCCACCAGCAGCGCCGTCAGGTTGGCGGTGGGCTTGTCGAGCTTGACCCGCAGGTCGGCGGTGGGCGTGCCGGACAGCCGCAGGTTCAGCGGGAGCGCTCCGGTGGTGAACGCCACCCGTCCTGGGTTCGGCGTGCCCACGTCGGCCACCATGTCGTTCTCGCTCATGGCGACGTCGGTGAAGGAGGCGGTGCTGTTCCTGGCGGCGGGCTTGAGGCCGAGCGAGCCGTCGGGCGCGGGCCGCAGCGACGCCTTGATCGCGTACGGGGCGGGCCAGTCGCGCTGCGTGATCCACTGCGCCGGCCCGATCTCGACGTCGGCGCGGGGCTCGCCGGTGATCCCGTTGCGCACGCCGTGCAGCCAGTGGTCGAACCAGCGGTGCAGGGTGTCCACCCACAGGTCGCGGCGTCCCTGGAAGTCGAACGGGTCCACGTGCTGGGTCTGGCCGACCCAGATCTTGCGCGGCACATGCCGGTCGGCCAGGGCCTTCCACCAGGTGGAGAAGTTGTCGGGCTTGACGTTGAGGTCGTTGACCGTGTGCACGACGAAGACGCTCGCCCTGACCTTGGAGACGTCGGCGAGCAGGCCGCCGATGTAGTCGCGCTCGGCCCAGAAGGCGTTGTAGTTCCCCGTGTCGTCGCCGTCCTCGGCGTCCATCCTGGCGCGCACGGCCTGGCACTTGGCGTCGGGGTCGGTGTCGACGTAGTTGGCCAGGAAGGAGGCGTAGTCGTAGTTGTAGATCACGCCGTTCGAGCGCTGATACTTGTACCAGGAGCTGATCGCCGAGATGGGCACGATGGTCTTCAGCCCCTCGACGCCCGTGGCGGCGACGGCGTTGGCCAGCGTGCCGTCGTACGACTTGCCGATCATGGCGGACTTGCCGGTCGTCCAGTCAGCCACGGCCGGGGTGCCGTCGGCCCTGAAGGCCTTGGCGCGGCCGTTCAGCCAGTCGATGACGGCCTTGCCGCCCAGCACGTCGGCCTTGCCGCCGACGTCGGGGCAGCCGTCGGACTTTGTGGTGCCGAGCATGTCGACGTTCAGGACGGCGTAGCCGCGCGGGACGAAGTAGTTGTCATAGAAGAGCGGAAATTTCGTGACATTTCCGGCGGCGTCGTAGACCTTGCGCTCCGACTCGTTGCCGCGGCCCGAATTGTCGTAGTACGGGCTCTCATCGATGATCACCGGCACCCTCAGCGAGGGGCCGGACTCCCTGGGCCGGATGATGTCCACCCTGACCTTGTCCAGCGCGCCGTCGAGATCGCTGTCGACGGTCGACTCGACGTACACGTGTTCACGGACGGCGTCCGCGTACGAGAAAACCGGCTGCGTGCGGCCGTCCTGGACAGTGATCACAGGAGCGGCTGCGGCGGCCTGGGCAGGGGTCGCTATCGCGAGGGTGAGGGCGACTGCGAAGAGGGCTGGGCGTAATTGTGACACGCGTGACCTCCGGGACGGTTGGCCGAAACAAGCGCAATCTCTCAAACGGCCAGAGAGGTGGCAATATCCAGGGCATGGAAGTGTTGGATCGGGTACGGGGCTGCCTCCTCGGCGGCGCGATCGGCGACGCGCTCGGCGCGCCCATCGAGTTCCAGTCGCTGCGGGAGATCCGCAAGCATCACGGCACCAACGGCATCACGGGATATGTCACGACCTGGCGCGGCAGGACCGGCCTGATCACCGACGACACCCAGATGACCCTCTTCACCGTCGAAGGCCTGCTGGACGCCCGCATCACCGCAGCTCACGCTAGCGGAGCGGAGGGTGAGAGAGGCGGCGACGCGCGGGACACCGCGCGAAGCGGTGCCGGGGCCGGGTCCTCGGCCGCCGACCACCGGGCAGGGGCGGTGGCCGCCGTGCGCCGGGCCTACCTGCGCTGGCTCGACACCCAGCAGCACCAGGCCCCACCTCCGGCCACCCTCCCCCACCAGACGGGCCCGCTGCGCGAGGAGCCCTGGCTGTACTCCCGCCGCGCCCCCGGCAACGCCTGCCTGTCGGGCCTGCACCGCCCCTTCCCAGGCCCGTCCAGGTGGGGCGCGCCAGGCCCGGTGAACCCCGACTCCAAGGGCTGCGGCACGGTGATGCGCTCGGCCCCGTTCGGGCTGGTCAACCGCCTGCCGCAGGAGGCGTTCGAGCTGGCGGCGGCCTGCGCGCAGATCACCCACGGCCACCCGACCGGCTACCTCGCGGCCGGCGCGTTCGCGGCGATCATCACGCACCTCATGGCGGGCGAGGCGCTGGAGCCGTCCGTCCGCCAGGCGATGGAGCTGCTGGCGCGATACCCCGGCCACGAGGAGACCACCGGCGCCCTGCGCGCCGCCGTGCACCTGGCGGGCGGCGGCGGGCACTCGCCCGAGGCGGTCGAGTCGCTGGGCGGCGCCTGGGTGGCGGAGGAGGCGCTGGCCATCGGCGTCTACTGCGCCCTGGTCGAGCCCGCGGTGGACAAGGCGCTGCTGCTGTCGGTCAACCACTCGGGCGACAGCGACTCCACGGGCTCGGTGTGCGGCAACCTGCTGGGCGCCCTGCACGGCACCGCCGCGCTGCCCGCCGCCTGGCTGTCCCCGCTGGAGGGCAGGGACACGATCGAACGCCTCGCCGCTGAGCTCGCCTGATCGCGCCGGCGTCTAAGGTGGATGTTCTTCAGCCGTTGAGGAGATGGGTGCATGCGTAACGTCGCCAGGACGTCGCTCGTGGACGCCGCCATCGCCGAGCTGCGCCGCGAGATCGCCGCCGGGGTGTGGCCGGTCGGCACCAAGATCCCGTCCGAGAGCCGTCTCGCCGAGAGCCTGGGCATGAGCAGGCTCTCGGTGCGGGAGGCGGTGCGGGTCCTGGCACACGCCGGCCTGCTGCACACCCGGCAGGGCGACGGCACGTACGTGACCGCGACCGACGAGTCCAAGGTCGCGCTGCGGCGGCGGCTCGACACGGCCGCCGCCATGGACATCATCGACGTACGCCGCGGCCTCGACCTCGTCGCCGCCAGGCTGGCGGCCGGCCGGCGCACCGACCAGGACCTGACCGCCATGCGCGAGAGCCTGGCCCGCAGGGACGCGGCGGGCCGGGCCGGCGACCTCGACGGGTTCGCCGACGCCGACGTGGACTTCCACCTGATGGTGGCGGACGCGGCGCACAACGCGCTGCTCGGCGACCTCTACCGGAGCATGAGCGACGCGCTGCGCGACAGCGTCAGGGATCAGGAGGAGGCGGCGCTGGTCCCGGACACGTCGCACGAGGAGTTGCTGCGGGCGATCGAGGAGGGCGACGCGGCGAAGGCCGTGGCCGTTTCGGTGTCCATCCTCGACCAGCAGGAACGCGACCTCTGACCGCTCCTTCGACGACCGCTCCTTCGACGACCGCCCCTTCGACGACCCTCAGCGCATCCTGACGATCAACCGACGGATCCTGCGCAGATCACGCACCCTGTGCTCGTACGTGGCGCCGGTGAACAGCAGCAACGCGCCCGCCACCGCGATCGGCAACCAGCGCGGCCCCTGCCCCACCAACTCGGCCACCGCGGGCGCGAACTCCTGCGCCGCCGTCACCACCAGCACCGCCCCGCCAAGGATCAGCGGCGCCTGCAACCGCGCCCGCGCCCCGGCCAGGGTCGCGGCGAACGCGGCCACGCCCAGCAGCAGCGGCCTGGCCAGGCCGAAGTCGTTCCAGGCGGCGTACACGCTGGGCAGGAACGTGAGCGCCAGCGCCGCGCCGTACCCCGTCCAGGAGGAGATCCGGGGGTCGCGCCGCCTGGCCAGCCACGCCGCCACCAGCCCGGCCACCGTCAGGGGGACGGTGTACGCCTCGGGGGCCGTGACCCCGGACAGCGCCAGCCGCAGCCAGAGCGCCCCCTGCAGCAGCGCCAGGCCGGGCCAGACGGCGGCCCTGCGGTCGGGGCGCAGGGCCACGACCAGGGCCAGCACGCCGACGACGGCCAGGGCGGCGGCCAGCAGGCCCCGATCGCCGCCCGCCATCACCACACCCACCACGGCCAGCCCCCACCCGGCCACCTCACCCCCGACCACCACCCGCCCCAGCCTCGGCTCCTGCGTCGTGAGCCCCGCAGCGACCAGCACCCCTGCGGCGGCGACGCCGAGCACCGCGAACCCCGCCTCCGCCACACCCGCCCCCGCCGACAACGCCCACGCCGCAGCCAGCCCACCCGCCGCGACGGTGGCCCCCGCCGCGGCCCCCGTCCGTACGACGCCATCCCGCGCCCCCACCGAGGCCACCAAACCCACCACCACAACCCCGGCAAGAACCACCAGCGTGTACGCCTCCACGTCCATCGACCAGGCCACCACGTACCCACCGGCCACGAGCGCCATCACCCCGGCCACCCCCGCCCGCTCCCCCACCCCCGCCTGCACGGTCAGCGCCACCAGCACCACCCCGTAGAACCCCAGCACCCACGGATAAGCCAGCCCCGCCACAGCAGGCACGACCCCCAGGCACAACGGCGCCACCACGGTCGCCACAGCCCGAGCGGCCCCGCCCCCGCGCAACCTCCGCGCCATGATCACCACGGTCGCCACCACGAACACCCCGACCCCGAGCGCGGTCGCCGCCTCCCCCCGCTCGAACCCGAAGGCCCCCGACTCCCACACCTCCTGATACGGCACGAACCGCTCTTCCCACGGATGTCCGACCACCTGGGCCGGGAACCCCAGCACCTCACCCCAAACCCCCACATGCGGCAGGATCGCCACACCACCGGCAACCCCCGCCAGCGCGTACGCCGCCCCCCTGACCCCACCGCTCAACCGCCACGCCGAAGCGGCCAGCGCCAGCGCCCCCACGGCCAGCACCAGCGTCAGCCGCGCCACGTCCTGCGCCAGCACCGCGGCCACCGGCCACAACGCCAGCGCCGCCACCCCCAACGCCCCGGCCACCGCCGCGGGCAGGACGGGCAGCGCGGCGGCCCGCGACATCAGCACGATCACCAGCAGCAGCACCAGTGCCGCGTCCGACTCGCCGAGCCCGCCGCCCAGCGCCGCCGCCACGCTCTCCGCCCCGACGGCCAGCCCGGTGATCGTGGCCGCCACGCTGGTCACCGGCGAGCCCTTGCCCCGGACCGCGCACACCAGCCCGGTCACCACGATCGCCGCCAGCACCGCGAGGGTCGCCGTCCGGTCGGCCAGCGACCAGGACACGGCCAGCGTCGCCGTCCAGAGGCTCGCGCCGCCCGCCGCCGACCGGCTCACCGCCGACCAGAGCGCGAGCGCGGCCGTGAGCGTGACGAGGAAGGCCAGCGCCGCCCAGTACGGCAGGTCGGCCACCACCGGCAACGTCGTCGCCGCCACGGGGAACGCGATCCCGGCCACCCCCGCGGCGGCCTGCCTGCCCCAGCGCGCCCAGGCCGCCAGCGCACCCGCGGCTCCGGCCAGCACCAGCACGGGCATCAGCAACGGCTGCGCCTCCCAGGCCCCGGCCGGGCTGAGTGCCTCCCGCGCCCCTTCCGCCGCACCGGCCCACGCGTGCGTCAGCCATCCGTACGGGCCCACGAGCGCCGGCACGACGGCCCCGCTCAGCGGCAGCGGCGCGAGCACGGCCAGCAGGCACGCCTCCACCGCCGCCACCGTCCGCCACGCCCCTCGCGGCCTGCGCCACGCGGAGGCCGCGGCCAGCACCGCACCGACCGCCATCAACAGCGCCAGCCCCTCCTCCCCACCGAGGGACGGCACTGCCACGAACTGCGCCAGCCCTTCCTCACCACCGGCGGACTGCACCAGCCCCTCACCACCGGCGGACGGCGCTGCCAGCCCTTCCTTCCCGCCGGGCAACGGCGCTGCCGCGAACTGCACCAGCGCCACCGACCCCACCACCACGGCCGCCACCTCGGCCGCCGTCCTCCCACCCGGCCGCACCAGCCTGCTCAGCCGGTCGAGGATCCCGAGTGCGACGGTGGCGCCCGTCCTCTCGGCCCGCACCACGGCGGCGGCCAGCTTGCGCGACGGCCTCGTCACCACGAGCGTGGCGGCCCGCACCCCGAGCATCGCCGACGCCGCCGCCAGCCCGCTCCCGAACAACGCCCACACCAGCACCCCTGCCGCCAGCGTCGCCCCGGCACCCCCGACGGCCTGCACCACCCTCGGCCTGCCCGCCACGGCACAACCGGCCAGCACCCCCAGCAGCACGGCCGCCACCACGACACCGGCCTCCCGATCGGCCAGCGCCCAGCACAGAGCCAACCCCGCCAGATACACCCCGAGCCACAACGGCGCCGCACACCCACCCACCAGCACGCCCGCCAGCCCGCCCCTCAGCCTGCCCGCCGGCCCGTCAGCCCGCCTGCCCACCGGCGTGGTGCTGCCGGACCGGCGGGCGGCCAGCCACAGCAGCGCCCCTGCCAGCACCACGAGCACCCCCAGCGCCACCTCGTACGGCATCCCCGCCGCCACCGGCGCCGTGAACACCGCCAAGGAGCCCAGAACCAGGCAGAACGTCCGGCGAACCGCAGCCGTCCACAACTCCCCCCGAGGCGGCACCAGCACCAGCCCCACCGTCACAGCCGCAAGCACCACAGGCACGGCCCCGCCGTCGTCCCACCGAACCCCAGGGCCGAGCAGGTCAGACGCCCGACCAGCACGCTCCCCCCGCACGGACGTGAGCCAGCCGACCGGCCCGACCGCCACCGCGACCACCGCCTGCGTCTTCCAACAGGCGGCCACCGCCAGCACGAACCCACCACCGGCCCGCACCCCGTCCCGCAGCCGCACAGGCAACCGCAGCGCGGCGACCAGCACCAGCAGCCCCGCGCACGCGACGACGGCGGCCCGCCACGAGAGCGGCACCATCGAGGCGGGCACGGCACAGCAGGCGCCCACCGCAGCGAGCGCGGCACAGGCGGCGATCACCAGGCGCGCGTTCCTGCCCCGCGTCGCGCCCGCCCACAGGGTCGCCACCACCGAGGCAGCCCCCAGCACGACGGTCATCGCGGGCGCGTAACTCACACTCACCAGAGCGGGCCTAGGATCGGTGACGGGTGTGAAACCGCTGCTCGCCGTCACCGTCACGAACGCCGCCACCCCCGTCCCTCCCACCCAGGCCAGCGACCCGGCCACGGCGGTGGTCACGTATTCGGCCGCGAGCCGGGCCCGCCGCGCCACCCGCCACAGGACGAGATCGAACGCGGCAGTGACCACCAACGCCCCGGCAAGCCACGCCAGCCCGGGCACCGCAGCCCACCCGGCCGGCCCGGGGGACCACGTCAGCGCGGTAGACCAGGCCAGGCCGGGTCCGGTGGCGGATTCCATGGCCAGGGCGGCCAGCGGTAGAGGGGTCTGGGCCAGGGCGATCGCCACCGGGGTGGGGAGCCGCAGCGGGGCCCGCCACGCGTACAGGGCCCACAGGACGCTCAGCGCGGCGCCGCCCAGCGCCCAGCCCCACAGGGGATCCGGCCCCGGCCCTCCGGCGGGTCCGCCGTCGGCGAAGACCTGCGTGACGGCGACTCCATCCAGGGGGATCAGTACGAGGCCGAGCAGGGCGACGGTCTCGGCGGTCGCGACCAGCCGCCGGCGTACCAGCAGCCATGGGGCGGCCAGCACCACGAGCGTGAACACGATCAGGATGAGCGCCCGCAGCGCGGGGACCTGCCAGCTCACCAGCGTGAACACCACCGCCGCGATCGACAGCAGGGTGCCGCCGAGCAGGAGCAGCAGGTTCTGCACCGCCCGATGCGACAAGTCCCGCCGAGGCCCCCGCCCACCCACCGCCTGCACGACCGCCGCGGGCTGCACGTCGGCCGCCACGGGCACGGCCTGCACGTCAGGCACTGCGGACGCGATAGGCGCGGGCTGCGCGACCGGCGCGGGTTGCGCGACCGGTGCGGCGGTGGCTGCGCGCATGCACGCCAGCGCCTCCTCCCGCCGCCGCAACAACTCAACCCGCCGCGACTCAAGCTCAGCAAGCGCCCCGGAAACCTCCAGAAACGCATCGGCAGCAGCCCCATGAAGCACCAGCCCGCAAGCGGCGCACCTCTCGACCGCCCCGGTCAGGGCGGCGCCACAAGCGGGACAGTCCGGCAAGTCCATGGCACGAACCTCGCGAAGATCGGAGACGCCCACGACCATGCCGTACATTTCGTCATTTGTCTGGTAATCAGCAAAGCCGCATACACCCCACCGATCACCACCCGAGCAGCACCACCCCCGCCCCCACCCCCAACATCACCGACCCCCCAGCCGCGACCACCGCAACGACGCCCACCCCTCGCGCCTCCCCCGGCGCCCCTTCCAGGGCGAACACGGGCCGGATCCACCGCAGGTAGTAGAAGACGCTGGCCACGGTGTTGACGGCGGCCACCACCGCGAGCCACCCGTACCCCCCGTCCCAGGCCGCCGCGAACATCAGCACCTTGCCCGCGAACACCGCCGTGGGCGGCGTCCCGACCAGCCCCAGCAAGCACACCACCAGCGCGAACGCCGTCCACGGCGACCTCCGGGCCAGCCCCGCGTAGTCCCGCAACGAATCGGCGCCGACCGCGACCACCACGGCGAAGGCCCCAAGGTTGGTGATCGCGTACGCGGCGAGGTAGAACAGCAGCGCGGGCCCGGCCAGCTCGGTCCGCCCGGCGACGGCCACCGGCACCAGCAGGTACCCGGCCTGGCTGATCGTCGAGTACGCCAGCAGCCGCCGCACCTGAGACTGGTGAAAGGCGGCCAGGTTGCCCAGCGTCATCGTGGCGGCGGCGACGACCGCGAGCAGCGCCGGCTCGTCGAGCACCTCCGACGACGCCAGCCGGTACAACGCCGCGAAAGCCCCGACCTTAGGCACCGTGGTGACGAACGCCGCCACCGCCCGCGGCGTCCCCTCGGCCACGTCAGGCACCCAGAAGTGGGCGGGCACGCACCCGGCCTTGAACAGCGGCCCCGCCAGCAGCAGGACCGCCGCGACGGCGGGCGCCCGCGCGCCGGCGTAGGCGGTGGTGCCGGTCAGCCCGTACGCGAGCGTGACGCCGGCCAGCATGAGCACGCCGAGGAAGGCGCCCATCAGGTAGTACTTGAGTGCCGCCTCGGTGCCGGCCGCGTCCTTGGCGAACCCGGCGAGCGCGTACGCGGGGATGCTCGCCAGCAGGTACGCGGCCACGAGCACGAGCAGGTCCGTGGCCCCCGCCATGAGGATCGTGCCGAGGGCGGCCAGCGAGGTAAGGGTGTACAGCTCGCTCTCGCGCGGGTGCGCCCTGGCCTGCCCGGCGAGCAGGCACAGGACGAGGAGCGTGGTGAGGGTGACGGTGAGGCGGGCGACGCCGGTGACGGCATCGGCGGCGTACCCGTCGGACGTCGAGGCGACGGCGGCGGCCACCAGCGCCGCCCCGTTCACCCAGGCGGCCAGGCGCTGCCGTTCCCTGGCGACGAACAGGCCCGTGACCAGCCCGGCCACCGCGCCCGCCAGGATCAGCAGCTCCGGCAGGAGCGCCAGAGGGTTCATCGCCCGGCCAGGGTGACGAGGGTCCGGGCGGCGGGCTCGATGACGTCCAGCAGCCAGCGCGGGAAGACGCCGATGACCAGCGACAGTCCCAGCAGCGGGACGATCGCGGCCTGCTCGCCCGCCCGCAGGTCGGTGACGCGGCCGGTCAGCTCGCCGGGCCCGCCGAGAAAGGCGCGGTGCATCACGCGCAGCAGCAGGGCCGCCGTGATGAGGATGCCGAGCAGCGAGACCGCGCCGGCGACCACCGCGCCCGCCCCGATGACGCCGGTGAAGATCTGGAACTCCGCGATGAACCCCGACAATCCCGGCAACCCCAGTGAGGCGAACGCCGCCACCGCCGTCACCCCGGTCAGCATCGGCGCCTGCCCAGCGAGCCCGCCGAAGCGTCCCAGGTCGTAGCTGCCCGCCCGTTCCCACAGGACGCCCGCGATGAGGAACAGCGCGCCGGTGATGAGGCCGTGGCTGACCATCTGGGTGACGGCCCCGCTGACCGCCAGCTCCCTGGCCGCCCGGCCGCCGCTCAGCCCGGCCGCGCCCAGGGCGAGGACGATGTAGCCCATGTGGTTGACGGAGGTGTAGGCGATCAGGCGTTTGAGGTTGTCCTGGGCGAGGGCGACGAGGGCGCCGTACAGGACGCTGACCACGCCGAGCACGATGATCAGCCAGGCGTGGGCGCGCCACTGCTGCGGCAGCATGGGGACGGCGATGCGGGCCAGACCGTACGTGCCCATCTTGAGCAGCACCCCGGCCAGGATGGCCGAGCCGGCGGCGGGCGCGTCGGTGTGGGCGGGCGGCAGCCACGTGTGCACGGGCACGACGGGGATCTTCACCGCGAGCCCCACACCCACGGCGAGCAGCACCAGCGCGCCCGCTCGCGGCGGGTGCGCGGTCAGGGCCGTCATGTCGAACGTGTGCGGCTCGGCGGCCAGGAACAGCCCGATGAAGCCGAGCAGCAGCGCCAGCGAGCCGAGAAAGGTGTAGAGGAAGAACTTCAGCCCTGACCGGGCCCGGTCGCCGTGCCCCCAGCCGACGATCACGAAGTACATGCCGACGATCGCCAGGTCGAAGAAGACGAAGAAGAGCAGCAGGTCCAGCGCCGCGAACAGGCCGAGGCAGACGGTCTGCAGGAACAGGAACAGCGCCGCGTACGCCCTGGGGCGGTGCGTCTCGCGCAGCGAGTAGACGGCGCAGACCAGGAACAGCAGCGACGTCATCGCGATGAGCGGCAGCGACAGGCCGTCCACGCCGACGTGGTAGCCGGCGCTGACGGACGGGATCCAGCGCAGGCTGGTCTCGTACGCGATGCCGGCGCCGGGGTAGCCGATCCACAGGGCGATGACCAGGGCCAGGTCGGCGGCCGTGGCGGCGATCCACACCCGGACGGCCGTTCGCGCGCTCAGCCGGGGCAGGGCCAGTGCCGAGGCCGCCAGCAGCGGCAGGAAGATCACTACAGTCAGCACGGTCACCTCAGCAGGGCGAAGACGATGGCCAGCACGGTCAGCGCCACTGCGGCCTGGGCGAAGTAGAGGTGCACCTGGCCGGTCTGCGGGCGTCTGGCCAGCCCGCCCAGCCTTCCCGCCGCTCCCGCTACCGTTTGTACGACGTCGTCCAGGCGGGCTTCGAACGGTTTCCTGGCGAGTCGCGCCATGCTCATGCCCGCGCGCGGCACGGCCTCCACTGCGGCGTCGATCGCCCGGTCGTCGAAGCGGGCCAGCGCTCTGGCCAGGGCCATGACCGGGCGCGCGATCACCGTCACCGCCGCCCGCTCCAGCCACAGCCAGCTCGCGAACCCCTCACCGGCCCGCGCTCCCCACCCACCGATCCGCGCCACCCACGCGCCGACCCACGCGCCGACCCGCGCCGGGCGCCCAACAGCGCGCAGCGGCGCCAAGCGCCCCACGGCGCGTTGTGCCGGGTGGCCGACGGCACGCAATCGGGCTAGACGCCCATCCGCGCCCAGCCGCGTAGGGCGTTCATCCGCGCCCAGCCGCGTAGGGCGCTCGTGCGAGCGTGCCAGGCGCGTGCCGGGGTGTCGCCGCATGAGCGCCACCGTCACCGTCGCCGCCACGACGATCGCCAGCCCGCCGGACCAGGCCAGCCCGCTCGCCGACGGTGCAGCGGCGTGCGGGTCGCCCACCAGCCGTCCCCACGCCTCGAACACCCCGGGCAGCCCCACGGCCCCGAGCCCGGCGGCGGCCAGAGCCAGCACCGGCAGCGGCGCCTGCTCCCAAGCCGTCACCTCCCGCACACCGGCCCGCCCCGCACCGGCCCGCCCCGCCTCGTCCCGCCGCGCACCGGCCCGCACCTCACGAGCCTTCCCCGCCTCGTCCCGCCCCGCACCGGACGGCTTCTCGCCGGCCCGCCACACCGAGGCGAGTGCCTTGGCCGAGTAGGCGGCGGCCAGCACCGCGGCCCCGAGCAGCACCACGTACAGCCCCGGCGAGCGCACCGCCCCCAGGATCACGTCCTTGGTCACCCACAACGACCACGGCGGCACCCCGGCCAGCGCCACCGCCCCCACCCAGAACGAGACCCCGACCACCGGCCACCGCCGCCCCGCCCCACCCAGCCTCCGCAACTCCTGCGTGCCGAGCGCCGACAACCACACCCCCGCGGCGAGAAAGAGCAGGCTCTTCACGGCGGCGTGCGCGACGAGCTGCGCCGCCCCACCGGCCACCGCGCCGACCCCCGCCGCACACACCATGAACCCCACCTGCGCGCAGGTGGACGCGGCGAGCAGTTGCTTGAGCTCCCGCTGCCCGACCGCCACCGCCCCCAGCAGCAGCGCCGTCACCGCACCGGCCCACGCCACCACACCGGCCGCCCACCCGACGGCGGCGAGCAGGGGTTGCACGCGCAGCAGCAGGTAGGCCCCGGCAGCCACCATGGTCGCCGAGTGCAGCAGCGCCGAGACGGGGCTGGGCCCGTCCATGGCCCGCGACAGCCAGAACGAGAACGGGAGCTGCGCCGACTTCCCCAGCGCCGCCAGCACGATCCCGCCCGCCACCAGATCCCGCCACGGCTCCCCAAGCCCCGCCAGCCCGCCCCCACCCAGCCCGCCCTCACCCAGCCCAGCCGCACCGGCCGCGTCCAGTCCCATCGCTCCGGCCCCCGCCACGGCCGCGCCCGCCGCGAAGTAGAGCCCGAGATCACCGGCCCGGGTGGTGAGAAAGGCGACCGTCCCAGAGCTCACCCGGCGCCCGTCGTGCCACCAGTACCCGATGAGCGCGTACGACATCGCGCCCATGACCTCCCACCCCATCAACAACAGCACGAGATCACCGGCGGTGACGGTCACGAGCATCGCCCCGACGAAGACCAGCATCAGCCCGTAGAACCGCGCCTCCCGCACCTCCCCCGCCGCGAACACCAGCACAACCAGCCCCACCACCGCCACGACCACGACCATGACCGCCGACAGCCCGTCCACCGCCAGCCCTTGCCCGCCACCGAGCACGAGCCGAACGGTCGCGACAGGCCGGGCCAGGGCCACCACCACGGCGGTGACCAGCGTCAGCGCTCCCACGGTGATCGCCACGGAACGCCCGCAGCGCCGTACGAACAGCAGCAGCAGCCCGCCCGAGCAGGTGGGAAGGCCGGGAAGCAGCCACAGCAGAGCCGTCATCCCTTGAGGTCCCCCGCGTCGTCCGTCAGGTCCACGTCGCGGGCGCGGAAGATCGCGGTGACGACGGCGAACCCCATGGCCATCTCCAGCGCCATGACGGTGACGGCGACGAGCACGAGGACCTGCCCGTCGGCGTTCTGGGGCGCGACGTGGTACCAGAACGCCCCGCCGGCCGCGATCAACCCGTTGATCATGAGTTCCAGACCCATCATCAGCATCACGATGGACTGCTGGGACAGCACCCCGTACAGGCCGATCGAGAACAGTGCGGCGGCGAGCAGGAGGAAGGCCTGGAGCGTCATCGGTCGTACCGTCCCCGGTGCGTGGCGAGCACCACGGTGGAGATCATCGTCGCCAGGATGGCCACTCCGATGACCATCATGACCAGCGTCTGCTGTCCCATGATCGCCAGCCCGAGCGCGTGCGTGGGGTCGGCGGGCGGCGGCCCCTGACGCCTCGGCCACGGCGTCACGAACACCCCGGCCGACAGCAGCACGAAGACGCTTGCGGCGATGGCGATCGCGCCCCGCTGGTTGTGCACCATCGTCATGGGCGTCAGCCCGCCCGGGTTCATCATGTACATGATCATGAAGACGGCCATGATCAGCATCTCCATGACCATCATCAGAACGACCAGCACTCCTAGGTACCGCAGCCCGACGAGCAGCAGCGTGCCGCCCACTGCGAGCAGCGAGGCCAGCAGCGCGAACGTGGCCCGCGCCATCGAGTCCACCACGAACACGGCCACCCCGCCCGCCACCGCCACCAGGCTCAGCACCCAGAACAGCACTCCGCTCACAGCAGCACCACGATTCCGACGGCCAGCGTCTGCACGAGCGTGAGCGGGATCAGCGCCACCCACGCGAACTCGGTGAACCGATCCATCCGTACGGCCGGAACCCGGTGCTTGACCAGCACCAACACGCCCAGCACGGCCACCGTCTTGACCGCCGCCCACGCCCATCCCGGCAGCACGGGGCCCGCCCCGCCGCCCAGGAACAGCGGCACGGAGGCGGCGGCCACGACGACCAGCAGCGCGTACCGGCCGGTCTCGAACAGCAGCCGGTCCGCCCCTGACAGCTCCGCGGGCACCCCGCCGGCCACGTTCCGGCCGACCGGCTCGCCCATGGGGCCCCAGAAGGCCATCGCGAGCGCCGAGACGAGGTAGACGACGAACGCGACGGGCATCCACACGACGAACCACAGCTCGCGTTGCGCCGCCACCACGTCCCCGATCCGCAACGAGCCGGCCCCGAGCGCCACGGTGATCAGCGCGAACATGTGCGGCAGCTCGTAGCTCAGGCCTTGCACCAGAAACCGGTAGCCGCCGATCAGCGGATACACCGAATTGACGCCCCACCCGACCAGCCACAGCGCGCCCCAGACGCACACCTCCATGGCGTTGAACCAGACGATCCCCACGTCGCTGTCCAGCACGGGCCTGTCGCCGACGGGCAGCACGACCGCCGCCAGGAGCGGGGCGAGGAGGAGGGTGGTGATGCCGGTGCGGACGAGCAGGGTGTCGGGGGCGAGCGTCCGCCGCCGCTCCTGGACGAGCAGCCTGGCCGCCTCCCGCAGCGGCACGCCCGCCGCTCCTCGCGCCCCGCCCAGCCGGGCGTCCAGGGCCGCCGCCAGGTACGCCAGCGCCGCCAGCGCGGCCACCAGCCCCACGGCCTCACCCATCGGACGCTCCCCTTCGAACGGCCGGGGTCTCACTCACGGTGTGCCGTCACCTCGCCCGGCAGTCGTTCGAGGTCCCGGTCGAGGCTCGCCAGGCAGCCGTTCGAGGTCCGGGTCGAGGCTCGCCACGATCAGCCGCGCCACGGCCAGCTCGGCACCGGTCAGCAGGCCGGGCAGCAAGGCGAGCGCCACAGCGGCATCACCACGCCCCCCGCCCCCGGCGTGGTCGGGCGCGGCGATGCCGGTCTCAACCGCGTTCAGCCACGCGTACGTACGGTCCAGCACGTCCCCCCGCATCCACCCCGGCACGTCCCCCTCGACGCGCCCCACCCCCCGCAACATCCACCGCAGCACCCTCGACCCCCGCACCCGCCGCGCGAACCGCTCGTGCTCCCGCCCCACATCACCCCCGTGGAGCAGCCGATCCCGCAACCGGCGCGCCTCCCGTGCCGCCCACGGCCACCCGGCCACCCCGAACAGCCGCCCAAGGCTGTCCAAACGCCAGGCCGCGTCCCCGTCCGCCCAGAAACACATCCCCTCCTCCCCAGGCGGAAGGACCCGGACCACGGCCTCCTGAATCACGTCCCCTTGCAGGACCGTCTCGACGACCAGCCCGGCAGGCCAGTCGGCCAGCACCGGCCCGAGCGGCACATGCAGCCGATCGAGCCGCAGCCCGTCCCGATCCGCCCCCCGCGCGGCCATCCCCACGTCACCACGCGGTCCCGTCCAGGAAGGGTCGGACCCGTCAGAAAGGTCCAGGGCCCGGGCCACCTCCGCCCCGGACGCGCCCGCCGCCAGCTCCACCAGCGTCCGAGGCCGGGGCACGGCCTCCCACACTCCCCGGACGGCCGGCCTCATCGAGTCGCCGGGTGTCCCGCACACCACCATCACCCCGGCCTCGGCAGGAGTCACGGCCACGCCCCACCCCCGCCGCCCCATCTCGGCCTCCACGAGGAGCCGGACGCGGGTCCCGTACAGGCAGCTCACGACGAGCACGCGAGGCCTCACACCCACCGGAACGCCCCCTCGCGCCACGCGTACAGCACCCCGACCAGCAGCAGCGCAAGGAAGGCGAACATCTCGGCCACCGCCATGGCGCCCAGCTCGGCCACGACGACCGCCCACGGGTACATGAAGATCATCTCCATGTCGAAGGCGAGGAAGACCAGCGTCACGGCGTACCACCGCACGTGGAAGCGGGACAGCGCGTGCTCGCGGGGCCATGCCCCCGACAGGAAGGGCCCCACCTCGGCGACCCCGCGGGGCGCGAGGCGGGCGGACACCGCGTACACGCCGGCGATGCCCGCCGCCAGCAGCCCCACGAGACCGAGCACCGCCCACACAGCGCCTCACCCCCGGCCGGGCATGGCCGGAGCCGGGGTGAGCCCCGACGCGCGCCGCTCGGGAAAGGGGGCGTCGGGTGCGCACCCCGGCGGTCTGCCCCCGTCTCTACCCAGAAATGACGATGGTGTCCGCCGAGGAGTGATCCGGCTTGTCCTCGCGGCGCCGCCGCGCCGGCGTCGGCAGCCCGAGCACCACCCAGACCAGCAGCGCGCCGCCGGCCGCGGCCAGCAGCAGCGTGTACGCGGGCACCCCGCCGCCCTCGTCACCGGTGCGCGCCGCAGGGGAGGGCGTGACCACGGGCGCGGCCGAAGCGGTGGGCGCGGCCGACGAAACGGGTTCGTCGCCTGCGGGGAAGCCGGGCGGCCGCACCTCGCCCCAGTACTGCTGCCCGCTCTCCCCCACGGAGTCGACCAGCCCGGGGTCCACGGGCTTGATCCGCAGCCCGCCCGGCACGGTGAGCGTCCCCACCTCGTGCGCCGCGAAGGGCCCCTGCACGCCCTCCACCTTCCACACGCCCGCCGGCACGACCACGGACGCCGCGTAGTGCGCCGCCTCCGGCAGCGCCGTCCCCGCGAACAGGAGACTCTCGCCGCTCTCCGCGGTGAGCCGCAGCCCGACGGGCTCCATCTTCCCCTCGTACGGATGCGTGCCGTGCTGCAGCACCCAGAACCCCAGCGCGTACGACTTCCCCTCCTCGAACCGGGCGGGGGCGGGATCCAGGTACGTCACCGCCCATCCACCGGCCGCCGCGGCCGGCACTCCCCCGGCGATCAGCGCCAGGGCCGCGATCACCACGGCCAGGATCTTCTTCATGGGACCACCTCCGGTGTTGGTACACCGGCGGCCCGGCGGAGGTTCCCGGGGCTGCGATCGATTCCGTCAAAGACATTTCCCGAAACGGCGCGCACAATGGACGGCAAAGGGCGAGAATTCGGCGAGGAGCGAGGAGGCTTGCGCCGTGTCCGCCGCCGGGCGTGAATATCTGACCGCGATGCTCGACGTGCTCGTTTACGAGAACGTTTTGGTCGCGTGGCGGCGAATGCCGCTGGGCGGGTACATGATCGTCTCGCACGAGGGCGAGGAGATCAGGCTGACCGCGCAACAAGCGGAGATGTGGGCGCGGGGTGCCTTCGCGGTGTACCTCGCCCTGGTGGATCAGCGACGCATCAACCCCCGTATCCCCGGCGACACCACCCAGAATTAAAACGCTTATTTCTGGATATGCCGCGCCCTAACCGCACAAAATACGGTCAGTTGCGAACCGGGTTTCCGGCGCTTACCGGGATCCCCGGTCAAGGCGGCGGCCGATCCCCCGACCCGCCGCCGCCCCCGTACAGTGACCTCGCTCAGGAAGCCTTGTTGTTCATGAACTGCGAGATCTTCCAGTCCTCGCCGTCCTTGGTGAGCACGAACAGCTCACGGTAGTTGTCGCTGCCCTGCTTGCTCGTCGAGCGGACGATCGCGTCCGCGTCGCCCGCCGTGCGCGACTCGTCGATCGTGTGCGTGGCCTGCTTCATGCCGTTGCCCTGGAGCTGCTTCTGGAACAGCGTGCGGATGGCCTGGCTGCCCTCCGCCGTGGCCTGCCCGTTCACGGCGGCGACCGCGTCGTCGGAGAAGGAACTGACGACCTGGTCGACGTTCCCCGACTTCAGCGCGCTGAAGAAGCCCTGGACGGTCGACTGCGCCTGTCCGCCGCCGCCCGCGGTGTCCGTCGGGGAGGCCGTGTCCGTGGCGTCGGGGGAGGTGTCGGTCTCCTCCGGGGACATGGAGTCCATGTCGGTGGGCGTGCCGGGGCTCGCCGCGCCCTTCATCGCCTGGGTGTTGTTCCCCGCGGAGCAGCCCGCGACGAGGAGGGCGGGCACGATCGCCGCCAGCAGGAGTGCCCTGCGCTGAGAAATCTTGCTCATGGCCGCTTTGATGCCCCGGCTGATCGGCGGCGAATGCGCGGTTTAGGCACTCCGCACGACCCCTTTACCTGGTTGGGGTATAACTCACGGTAACGCTTCACGCCCGTGGAAGAGACCGGTCAGAGCCGCGATCGTTGCCGTGCCGATACCAGCGCGCCCGATACCGCCTATAGCGTCCATTCAGTGCCGCGAATCAAGGCGAATCCCTCCCCCCTTCCCCAGCGCGAAGACGCCGAGCGCTGTGACAACCTCGACTCCGGACGGCGCTGCGTGCTTCCCGCGGCGCACCGCGGCGCACACGTCTACCCACCGGCCGAGGTAGGCACGGTCGCCTGAGAACGCGAAGAGCCTCAAGAACGCGAAAGGCCCAGGCCGCCGTGCGAGCCGGCGACCTGGGCTGTGATTCGGCAGAGGGCTAGACGCCGACCTCCACCCGCTCTTCCAGACCGGCCTCCACGCGCTGTTCGAGGGTGACCTCCACCAGCCCGCCGTCCCCCACCCGCACGCCGTAGACCGGCACCGACAGCGTCTCGTCGTCCAGGCACCGCCCGCTCACCAGCGAGTACACCTGCTTGTGCAGCGGCGAGGCCACGGTCGGCTCGCCCTGCCTGGTGCCGACGATGCCGCGCGAGAGCACGTACGCGTCGGTGTAGGGGTCGAGGTTGGACAGCGCGTGCAGGTCACCGTCGTAGGTCATGAAGACGGCCACCTGGACGCCGTCCACCAGGGCGCAGACGCCGCTCTCCGGCCGCAGGGCGTCGATGGAGCAGATCGGGGTCCAGCTCATCGGGCCATCACCGGCTTGATCTGGCCGCGCTCGCTGGCGAACACGATCGACGGGTCGGGCACGCCGGGGGCGTTGACGAAGCTCACGAACCGGCTCAGCTTCTCCGGGTCGTCCAGCGTCGCGGCCCACTCGTCGGCGTACGTGGCGATGTGCCGTTCCATCTGCGCGTCCAGGTCGGCGCAGATGCCCAGCGTGTCTTCCATGATCACCTCACGGAGGTAGTCGAGCCCGCCTTCCAGCGACTCGAGCCAGGTGGACGTGCGTTGCAGCCTGTCGGCCGTGCGGATGTAGAACATCAGGAACCGGTCGATGGTCCTGATCAGCTCGTCGGTGCTCAGGTCGTTGGCCAGCAGGTCGGCGTGGCGGGGCTTGAAGCCGCCGTTGCCGCCGACGTACAGGTTCCAGCCCTGCTCGGTGGCGATGATGCCGAAGTCCTTCGAGCGGGCCTCGGCGCACTCGCGGGCGCAGCCGGAGACGGCCGACTTGAGCTTGTGCGGGGAGCGCAGGCCCCGGTAGCGCAGCTCCAGCGCGATGGCCATGCCGACCGAGTCCTGCACGCCGTAGCGGCACCAGGTCGAGCCCACGCACGACTTGACCGTGCGCAGCGCCTTGCCGTACGCGTGCCCCGACTCGAACCCGGCGTCCACCAGCCGCCGCCAGATCGCCGGGAGCTGGTCGACGGTGGCGCCGAACAGGTCGATCCGCTGCCCGCCGGTGATCTTGGTGTAGAGGCCGAAGTCGCGGGCCACCTCACCGATCACGATCAGCTTCTCGGGTGTGATCTCGCCGCCGGGGATGCGCGGGACGACCGAGTACGTGCCGTTCTTCTGCATGTTGGCGAGGAACTTGTCGTTGGTGTCCTGAAGGGTGGCCCGCTCGCCCTCCAGCACGTGCCCGTTGTGCAGCGAGGCCAGGATCGAGGCCACGGCCGGCTTGCAGATGTCGCAGCCCCTTCCGGTGCCGTGCCGGCCGATGAGCTCGGAGAACGTCGTGATGCCGCGTACCCGCGCGATGTCGAACAGCTCGGCCCGCGAGTACGTGAAGTGCTCGCACAGCGCCTTGCTGACCTCGACGCCCGACTTCTCCAGGAGCTGCTTGAGCATCGGCACGCAGCTTCCGCAGGTCGTGCCGGCCCGCGTGCAGGCCTTCAGTCCTGGCACGTCGGTCACGCCCTTGTCGGCGATGGCCGTGCGGATGTCGCCCGCGCACACGTTGTTGCAGGAGCACACCTGCGCCTCGTCCGGCAGGTCGAGCTGCGCCCCCGCCCCGCTGAACAGCAGGTCGGACGGCGAGGCGGGCAGCTCTTTGCCGACGAAGGGCCTCAGCTGCGTGTACGGCGAGGCGTCGCCCACGCAGATGCCGCCGAGCAGCGTCCGCGCGTCGTCGCTGATGAACAGCTTCTTGTAGACGCCGCCGACCGGGTCCATGTAGGTGACGTCGAGCGCCCCCTCCATGGCGCCGAACTGCGCCACCTCCACGCCCAGCAGCTTCAGCTTGGTCGACATGTCGGCGCCCTCGAACGTCGAGGAGCCGCCCATGATCCGGTCGGCCGCCACCTCGGCCATCGTGTTGCACGGCCCGACCAGGCCGTACACCATGCCGCCCGCCAGCGCGCACTCACCGATCGCGTAGATCGCGGGGTCGGAGGTCAGCATGCCGCCGTCCACCACGATGCCGCCGCGCGGGCCGACCTCCAGCCCGGCCGACCTGGCCAGCTCGTCACGGGGCCTGATGCCCGCGGAGAACACGACGACCTGCGCGTCCACCATGCTCCCGTCGGGCTTGCGCAGGCCGGTGACCTGGCCGGAGCCGTCGGTCACGACCTCCTGGACGCCCGCGCCGGCGTGCACGCCCAGGCCGAGCCCCTCGATGTGCGACTTCAGCACCGAGCCGCCGCCCTCGTCCACCTGGCGCGGCATCAGCCAGGGGCTCATCTCGACGATGTGCGCCTTGAGGCCGAGCGCCCGCAGCGCGTCGGCCGCCTCCAGGCCGAGCAGGCCGCCGCCGACCACGACGCCCTCGACGGCGTCCTTGGCGGCCACCCTGATCGCGTCGAGGTCCTCGATCGTGCGGTAGACGTAGGCGTGCTCGGCGCCGGGCACCGGCGGCACGAACGGCGCGGAGCCGGTGGCCAGCACGAGCACGTCGTACGGCTCCACGCCGCCGTCGGCCAGCGCGACCCGCCTGGCCTCTCGGTCGATGCCGGTGACCTTGGTGTTCAGCCTGGTCACGATCCCGGAGGGCACCTCGTAGGTGAGGTCGTCGGCGCTGGTGCCGGACAGGTACGAGGTCAGGTGCACCCGGTCGTAGGCCGGGCGCGGCTCCTCCCCGATCACGGTGACGGTGCCGCCGAAGCCCTTGCTCGTCAGAGTCTCGACGAGCCGGTGAGCCGTCGGACCATACCCTACGACGACAATCCTGTTCATACCGAAACTCCTTCTTGCTCGCACAGCCAGCCGACGATGCCCTCGACGGCGTCGCGGCAGGTTCCGCATCCGGTCGTGGCCCTGGTGGCGGTCGCCACCGCGGCCACGTCCCTGGCCCCGGCCTCCCAGCAGGCCCTGATCTGACCCTTGGTCACGTTGTTGCACTGGCAGACCTTGGCCGCGTCGGGCATCAGCGTCGGGCTGTCGGCCACGGGCGCCGAGGCCAGCCCGGGGAAGAGCAGCCCGGCCCGGTCGCCGGGCACCGGCCCGCCGCGGTCGAAGAGCTGGGTGAGCGTGCCGACGGCGTCGCTCTCGCCCAGCAGGATCGCGCCGACCAGCCGGCCGTCCTTGATGACGAGCTTGCGGTAGGTGCCGCGGGCCCGGTGGCTGAAGCGCACCACCTCGGCGTGCTCCTCGCCGAGCTGGGTGTCGCCCATCGCGGCCAGCTCGACGCTCTTGGCCTTGAGCCTGGTCACCAGCCGGGAGCCGCGGTAGAGGCCCTTGCCGCCGGTGATGACGTCGGCGGCCACGGACGCCTGCTCCCAGGCGGGGGCGACCAGCCCGTAGACGGTGCCGTCGTGCTCGGCGCACTCGCCGATGGCGAAGATGGACGGGTCGTCGGTGCGCAGCTCGTCGTCCACGACGACGCCGCGCCGCACCTCCAGGCCCGCGTCGGCGGCCAGGCCCGTGACGGGGCGGACGCCGCAGGCCAGGATGACGAGGTCGGCCTCGACCAGCTCGCCGTCGTCGAGCCGGACGCCGTGCTCCTCGACGCCGGAGGCGGAGACGCCGGTGCGGATCTCGACGCCGAGCCCGTTCAGCGTCTCGCCGAGCACCTCGCCGGCCTCCACGTCGAGCTGGCGCTCCATGAGGTGGCCCGCCAGGTGCAGCAGGGTGACCGGGAGGCCGCGCCCGGCCAGGCCGCGGGCGGCCTCGATGCCGAGCAGGCCGCCGCCGACGACCACGGCCTTGCGGGCGCTCGCGGCGGCCTCGATGATCCGCTCGCAGTCGTCGAGGGTGCGGAACGGGATGGCCCGCTCGACGCCGGGGATCGGCGGCACGATCGCGTCGCTGCCGGTGGCCAGCACCAGCAGGTCGTACGGCTCGCGCCGGCCGTCCTCGGTGACGACGTGCCTGGTGTCCCTGTCGATGTGCGCGACCGCGCTGCCGAAGGCGGCCTCCACGCCGTGCGCGTCGTACCAGGAGGGGTCGAGCAGCCGCACCTGTTCGGGGCGGGAGCTGCCGGCCAGCACGTTGGACAGCAGCACCCGGTTGTACGGGTGCCGCGCCTCCGCGCCGAAAACAGTGATCTTCATCTGCGGGTCACGGGTGCGCACCTCGCTGACCAGCCGCGACCCGGCCATCCCGTTGCCCACGACGACGAGCCTCATGAGTCCCTCTCCACCCTGACAGCGCAGACCTTGAACTCCGGCATCCTCGACGTCGGGTCGAGTGCCGGGTTGGTCAGCCGGTTGGCGCCCTCCCAGTGGAAGGGCATGAACACGGTGTCGCGCCTGATGGCGTCGCTGATCCTGGCGACGGCCTTGCCCTCGCCTCTCCTGCTGCTGACCCGCACGACGTCCCCGGCGGTGATGTCGAGCTGCTCGGCCAGGTCCGGGTGCAGCTCGACGTACGGCTCGGGGGAGGCCTGGACGAGCGAGGCGATGCGCCGGGTCTGCGCACCGCTCTGGTAGTGGGCGAGCACCCGGCCGGTGCTCAGGTAGACGGGGTAGTCCTGGTCGGGCTCCTCGGCGGCCGGCCGGTGCTGGACGGGCACGAACCTGGCCCGCCCGTCGGGGTGGGCGAACCGGTCGAGGAACGGGCGGGGCGTTCCTGGGTGCTCGGGGGAAGGGCACGGCCAGAAGACGCCCGTTTCGTCCGCGATGCGGTCGTAGGTGATGCCGGAGTAGTCGGCGGGCCCGCCGGCGCTGGCCCGGCGCAGCTCGTCGAAGACCTTGACCGGCTCGGTCTCGAAGGTGTGGCCGAGCCGCCCGGCGAGCCCGGCGAGCACGTCGAGGTCGCTCCTGACGCCCTCGGGCGGCGTGGCGGCCCGGCGGCGGAGCAGGACGCGGCCTTCGAGGTTCGTCATGGTGCCGCTCTCCTCGGCCCATTGCGTGACGGGGAAGACCACGTCGGCCAGCGCCGCGGTCTCCGACATCACGAAGTCGCAGGTGACGAGCAGGTCGAGGGCGCCGATGCGCCCGGCGACGTGCTCGGCGGCGGGGGCGGAGATGACGGGGTTGGAGCCGAACAGCAGCAGCGCCTTCGGCCCCTCGGGGGTGCCGAGCGCGTCGAGCAGCTCGTACGCCGACCGCCCCGGCCCGGGGATGTCCTCGGCCGGGATGCCCCAGATCCGCGCCAGGTGCTCGCGGGCCGCCGGGTCGTCGATCTTGCGGTAGCCGGGGAGCTGGTCGGCCTTCTGGCCGTGCTCCCTGCCGCCCTGGCCGTTGCCCTGCCCGGTCACGCACCCGTACCCGGAGCCGTGCCTGCCGGGCAGGCCGAGCGCGAGGGCGAGGTTGATGAACGCGGTGACGGTGTCGGTGCCCTTGGCGTGCTGCTCGGCGCCGCGGCCGGTCAGGATGTACGCCTTGTCCACGGCGGCCAGCGCCCTGACGGCCTGCCGCATCTGGTGGACGGGCACCCCGGTGATCCGCTCGACCAGCTCGGGCCACCAGGCCGACAGCGAGGTGCGCACCTGTTCGAACCCGGTGGTCCTGGCGGCGACGTACTCCTCGTCCACCAGGCCGTCGGCGATGGCCAGGTGCAGCATGCCGAGGGCGAGCGCCAGGTCGGTGCCGGGCGTGGGCTGCAGGTGCAGCCAGGCCAGCTTGGCGGTCTGGGTGCGGCGCGGGTCGATGACGATGAGGCGCGGCCCGTCCAGGTGGCGCACGAACGGCGGCATGGTCTCGGCGACGTTGCCGCCGGCGATCATGACGACGTCGGCGTCGTCCAGGTCGGTGATCGGGAACGGCATGCCCCGGTCCAGGCCGAACGCCCTGATGGAGGCGGCGGCGGCCGAGGACATGCAGAAGCGGCCGTTGTAGTCGATCTGGCTGGTGCGCAGGGCGACCCGGGCGAACTTGCCGAGCGTGTACGCCTTCTCGTTGGTCAGCCCACCCCCGCCGAACACGGCCACGGCGTCGGGGCCGTGCTCGGCGCGGATGGCGGACAACCGGTACGCCACGTAGTCCAGCGCGACGTCCCACTCCACGGGCTCGCCGTGCAGGAGGGGGGTGGTCAGGCGCTCGCCGTTGGTGAGCAGCTCGCCCGCCGTCCAGCCCTTCTGGCACAGCGCCCCGGAGGCGTTGGCCGGGATGTCGGTCCTGGGGCTGATGGTCAGCTCAGGCCCGATCTCCATGCCGCACTGCAGGGCGCAGTACGGGCAGTGGGTCTTCACAGGCACGTCAGATCCGGGCATAGGAGAGACTCGCGATCACCTTGACGCCGACCGTCCTCGTGTAGCACCACCAGGTCAGGCCCAGGCAGGCGACGTAGAAGATGCCGAAGGCGAGGAAGGCGGGGGCGGGGGTGCCGGCCGCGGCGAACGCCATGCCGAACGCCCGGTTGATGAGGAACCCGCCGAGGGCGCCGACCGCCGAGATGATGCCGATGGCGGCGGAGGCCTGGCGCTTGCCGTACAGCAGGGTCTCCTCGGTCTCGTCGCCGCGCTCGGCGACGGCCTTGGCCTGGAAGATGGCCGGGATCATGCGGTAGGTGGAGCCGTTGCCGACGCCGGCGGTGAGGAAGAGGAGCTGGAAGGACAGGAAGAACATCCAGAAGTTGCCGGAGGTGCTGGCCCACCAGACGAGCAGGACGCCGCCGCCCATGGCGGCGAAGTTCCACAGGGTGACGGGGGCGCCGCCGAGCTTGTCGGCCAGCAGACCGCCGACGGGCCTGATCAGCGAGCCGATCAGGGGTCCCGCGAAGGCGACGGCCGCGTACGGGGCGTCGGGGAAGAGGCTCTGGCTCAGCAGGGGGAAGGCGGTGGAGTAGCCGATGAACGAGCCGAACGTGCCGATGTAGAGGAAGGACATGATCCAGGTCTGGGCCTTGCCTGCCACCGCGAGCTGCTGGCGGGGGTTGGCCTTGGCGCTGGTCAGGTTGTCCATGAAGAAGAACGCGCAGGCGGCGGCGACGACGATGAACGGGATCCAGAACCATCCGGCGGCGGCCAGCCCGAGCGAGCCGATCACCAGCGGCATGACGAGCTGCACGGAGCTGACGCCGATGTTGCCGCCGGCGGCGTTGAGGCCGAGCGCGACGCCCTGCTTGTTGCGCGGGTAGAAGTAGGTGATGTTGGCCATGCTGGAGGCGAAGTTGCCGCCGCCGAAGCCGGCCAGGGCCGCGATGACCAGGAAGAGCCAGTAGGGCGTGTCCGGGTTGTTCACCGCCACGCTGAGCAGCACGGCGGGGATGAGCAGCAACGTCGCGCTGATCACGGTGAAGTTGCGGCCGCCGAACTTGGCGGGCCCGAACGTGTAGGGCACCCGCAGCACGGAGCCGATCAGGTTCGGCAGGGCGACCAGCCAGAAGAGCTGGTCGGTGGTGAACTCGTACGAACCCATCTTGGTCGCCACGATGCTCCACAGGGTCCACACCGTGAAGCCGAGGTGCTCGGCAGCGATCGAGAAGATCAGGTTGCGGCGTGCGACTCGTTTGCCTGACTTCTCCCAGAATGCTGGGTCATCGGGGTGCCACTCGGCGATCCAGCGCGCCATCGACCTCTCCTACGCTCGGCGTCCGGGGATCTCCAAGGTAGGAAGGGCTCGTTACGCACTTTGACCGTGCGTGGCTGTGCGTTGGTTACGTGTGATTCACCTCGGTAACAAGTCACGCACAACCGTCACTGCGGAAACACGCCCGTAATGATCGGTTACCTGCCCTGCCCTGGGGTAACTGCACTGGGAGCAAGGGGGGAAACATGATCAAAAAGCTTCATGACATGGGTGTCAAGTCGGGGCACATGTACACCGCGGGGCTGGCGTCCATCGCCCTGTCCTTCGGCACCTGGCTGCTGTCGAAGAACACGGAGCAGGCTGGGCTGGACCGGGCCGACCGCTGGGGCATCTTCATCGGGGAGTGGGCGCCCACGTTCTTCGCGCTCGGTGTCGCGCTCCGGATGGAGGAGACGCACCGCGACCTCGAAGAGCCGTCGGCGGGCATGTTCGAGCAGGAGAGCAGCCGGGCGCGCTCGCACGCCGGGGTTTAAACGGATGTGTCACGCAGGTCACGTCACGGTGCGTGACCTGCGTGACGGCTGCCCGGGCCCAGTTGGCCGGGCTCAGTCGCGCGGGGTCAGTCGCGCGGGGTCAGTCGCGCGGGGTCAGTCGCGCGGGGTCAGTCGCGGCGGGCGGCCAGGCGGGCGAGCGGCTCGTCGGTCAGCCGGTAGCGGTACCAGTCGTCCTGGTTGACCGCGCCGAGCTTCTCGTAGAAGTCGATGCTGGGCCGGTTCCAGTCGAGGACCGCCCATTCGAGGCGCTGGTAGCCGCGCTCCGCGCAGATCTCGGCCAGCTTGCGCATCAGGCCGACGCCGTGGCCGCCGCCGCGGTGCTGCGGGCGCACGTACAGGTCCTCCATGTAGATGCCGTGCGTGCCGCGCCAGGTGGAGAAGGTCAGGAACCACAGCGTGAAGCCCACCACCGCGCCGTCCTGCTCGGCGATGTGCACGAAGGCGGCGGGGTGGTCGCCGAAGAGGGTGTCGTGGAGCTGCTCCTCGGTGACGCGCACCTCGTGTGCGGCCTTCTCGTACGTGGCGAGCTCAAGGATCATGCTGACGATTTCCGGCACGTCAGCGGGTGTGGCAGGACGAATCATGGCATTGAGGCTACGCGGGATTGAACCCTCCCCGTACGTCATACGTGCTTCACCTAGAACGGTATTCGGACCAGCGTGGGGACGCTCAGTCCGGATGACCGACAGGGGAGCGGGAATCGTGAGCGTTGCACAAGGACTGGGTGTTCGCCCGCCGTCATGCCCGGATCTCGAAGCGGCCCTCGTCCGGGGCGAGCGCGCGCTGTTCGAGGACGGTGACCTGCAGCGCGCCCGGCGCTGGTTCGACCAGGCCTACGTGCGGGCGGAGGAGTGCGGCGACCAGGCGGCACTGGCGCAGGCGGCGCTGGGGCTGGGCGGGATCTGGGTGCACGAGTACCGCACCGCCGTCGAGTGGGAGAAGGTACGGGTCCGCCAGCGGCACGCGCTGTCCCAGGTGGACCCCGGCTCCCCGCTCGCGCTGCGGCTGCGGCTGCGCATCCAGGGCGAGGAGGACTACCGCGGCGGCGCCCACGACGGCATCCTGCGGCTGCTGGACCAGGCCAGAGGCTCGGGCGACGCGCTGGCGCTGGCGGAGGCGCTGAGCCTGGCGCACCACTGCGTGCTCGGGCCGGAGCACGGGAAGCTGCGGATGCAACTGTCCGGCGAGCTGATCGGCCAGGCCGCCGTCACCGGCCGCAGGAGCGACCTGATCATGGGCCTGATGTGGCGCACGGTGAACCTCCACCTGGCCGCCGACCCGCACGCGGAGCGCTGCATGCAGGAGCTGCGCGCCGTGCTCGGCGAACACCCGAACCTGGCCATCGAGTTCGTGGTGCGCGCGCTGGAGGTCATGCTCACCATCCGCGCGGGCCGCCTGGAGGAGGCCGAGCGACTGGCCGGCGTCTGCTTCGAGCGCGGCGTCGCAGCCGGCGACATCGACGCGATCGGCTGGTACGGCGGCCAGCTCGGCGCCATCCGCTGGTACCAAGGCCGCGCCCCCGAGCTGCTGCCCGCCCTCGCGGACCTGGTCAACTCCCCCACGCTCAGCCCCATCGACAACTCCTACGTGGCCGCCCTCGCGCTGGCCGCCGCCGTCGCCGGGGACCGCCGGCTGGCCACCGGGCACCTGGCCCGGTTACGCGGCCGGGACCTGGCGGAGGTGCCCAGCTCCAGCTCCTGGCTGACCGCGATGTACTGCGTGGTCGAGGCCGCCCACCTGCTGCAGGACGCCGACACGGCCGCCTGCGCGTACGCGTTGCTGAGCCCGTACGCGCACCTGCCGGTGATCGCCAGCCTCGGCGTGGCCTGCTTCGGCTCGGTGCGGCACTCCCTGGGCATGGCCGCGCTCACCACCGGCGACCTCGACCTGGCCATCGCGCACCTGCGCGAGGCCGTGCACGACAACCTGGCGCTGGGCCACTGGCCGGCCGCGACGCTGTCGCGCTGCCGGCTCGGCCAGGCGCTGGCGCTGCGCGACGGCCCCGCCGACGAGACGGCCCGCGCCGAGCTGGCCACCGCCGCCCGCGAGGCCGCCGACCTGGGCATGGTCCTCCCCGCGGTGGTCGGACGGCCACCGCGGGCGGACGGGGCGTGCCGGTTCCGGCGCGACGGGCGGCACTGGCGCGTCGAGCTGAACGGGCGGGTGGCGCTGGTGGACCACAGCGTCGGCATGGCGCACCTGGCCACGCTGGCCGCCAACCCCGGCCACGAGATCCCCTCCGCGGACCTGGCGGCGGGCACCGCGGCGAGCGCGGCGGCGAGCGCTCTCGCGGGCAAGGCTGCGGGCAGGGCGGCCGGCGGGAAGCGGCGGGAAGGCTCGCGCGAGTCGGTGCAGCCCATCCTCGACGACGTGGCCAGGAACTCCTACCGCCGCCGCCTCACCGGGCTGCAGGCCGAGATCGACGAGCACGAGGCGATGCACGACCTCGAACGCGCGGGGGCGCTGCGGATGGAACGCGAATGGCTGATCGCGGAGCTGGCCGCCGCGACCGGCATGGGCGGCCGGGCGCGGCCGTTCGCGGGCAACGAGGAACGCGCGAGGATCGCCGTCGGCAAGGCCATCAGGCGGGCGCTGGACCGCATCTCGGCAGTGGACCGGACCATCGGCGAGGAGCTGCGCGCCACCGTGCAGACCGGGGTGCGCTGCTCGTACCGGCCGCGCTGACGACCCCTGGCCCGCGATGGCACGGCGTGGAACAGAGTGTCACGCCTAAGTGGAGGGGGCCTGTTTCCGTACGTCGACTGGGGGACGATCCATGCGCCATCCGCAAAGGCTCAGCATACCCATCCATCTTGAGCGTGGCCTGCCCGAGCCGCTGCAGGACCAGCTCACCGCCCAGCTCAGGAGGGCCATCGTGCGGGGGCAACTGGCCCCCCGCAGCCGGATGCCGTCCACCCGCACGCTGTCACGCGTGCTGGGGATCTCCCGGGGTGTGGCGCTGGCCGCCTTCGAAAGGCTGCTGGCCGAGGGGTACATCACCGGGCGGCACGGCTCGGGCACGTACGTGTGCGAGCAGGCGAGCGCCGCGCCCCGCGCGGCCGCCTCCGGCGAGACGCTGCTCGACCTGCGGCTGGACCGGCCGAGCACCCAGGGCTTCCCGCTGGCCGCGTGGCGGGCGGCCTGGCGGCGCGCCGGCCTGCACCGGCCGCCGCTCGGCGGGCTGCCCGCCACCGGGCTGCCCGCGCTGCGCGCCGCCATCGCCGCCCACCTGCGGCACGTGCGCGGCCTGGAGCTGGACGGCCACGAGGTGATCGTCACGCCCGGCATCGCGGACGCGCTGCGGCTGATCCTGCGCGCGCAGGGCGGCTCCGACCCGGTGATCGCGCTGGAGGACCCGGCTCCGCCGAAGCTCAGGGCCGCGCTCTCCCGGCTCGGCACCGTGCTGCCCCTGCCCGCCGACGGGTCGGGCGCGCGTACCGACCGGATCCCCGCCGCCTGCGACGTCGTCGTGGGGCTGCCCGAGCGCGGCGACCCGCTCGGCACGCGGCTGCCGCTCGAACGGCGCCACACGCTGACGCGGTGGGCGCGCGACAGCGGCGGCCTGGTGCTGGAGCCGGCCTTCGACGGGCTGTTCGCCGAGGCGCCCGAACCGTTGCCCGCCCTCGCGTCGCTCGGCGACCCGTGGTCCACGGCCATGGTGGGCTCGTTCGCCGAGGTGCTGACGCCGACGCTGCGGCTGGCGTTCGCGGTGGTGCCGCGGCGGCTGGCCGGGGAGATCGAGCAGTTCATGCCCGCGGGGCCGTCCATCACCTCCCAGCTCGCCGTCACGGACCTGCTCAGGTCGGGCTGCGTGGCCGGGCGGACGGCCGAGCTGTCGGCCCAGTACGCGGCCAAGCGGGCGCTCGTCCGGCAGGCGCTGGAGGCGTACCCGCACACCAGGCTGCTCGGCGCGCGCACCGGCGCGGCGGCCACGCTGCTGCTCCCGGTGTCGGTGCCGGCCGCCTCGGTGGCCGCGGCGCTGCTCGCGCGGCGGGTGCAGGTGGCCGAGCTGGCCGCCTACCACCATCCGGAGTCGCAGCCGGGCAACGGGATCGTGCTCAGCTTCGGCCACCTGGACGGCGTGTCGCTGCGCCGCGCGCTGCACGCGCTCACCCGCACGCTGGACGAGCACCGGCTGGCGCGGCGCACGGCCGCATGACCGGGCGGGGTAGTGGCGGGAGCGGCGCGTGAGGCGCATCTTTCAGTGATCGGCTCTCCGCACCACAAGAGGGGATCTCATGAACAAGCTCATCGCGCTGCTGCTCCTCGCCCCGCCCCCCATCGTTTCCGCCACCGATGTCGATCCGGTTCGGGGGTGGAACGAGCAGGCGCTCCAGGTCGTCCGCGCCGAACGGGCCTCCGACTCCGACGCCGCCAGAACGTACGCGATGCTCAACATCGGCATGTACGACGCCGTCAACGGCATCGCCACCGCCCGCGGCGACCACCACGCCAGGACGCCCGCGCTGCGCGACCCGAAGGGCGCGCCCGCGCGCGGCGACCAGCAGGCCGCGGCCGTGGCGGCGGCGCACGCGGTGCTGACCCGCCTGTACCCGGGGCAGGAGGCCACGCTCACCGAGCGGCTCAACGCTGACCTGGCCCGATTAGGGACGGGGTCGCGCATCGCCGACGGCCGCGCGTGGGGCGAGATCGTCGGCAGGGACGTGCACGCGGCCAGGCAGGGCGACGGCTCGTCACCGGTGGAGACGCAGCCCGCCGGCTCGGGGCCCGGCGTGTTCGCGCAGGCTTGGCCGGGCGTGCAATACCGGAACATGACGCCGTTCGGCATCGCCGACGCCGCCCCGTACGTCGGCGACGGCCCGCCCGCCCTCGCCGGCCTCGACTACGCGGCGGCGTTCGCCGAGGTCAGGCTGCTCGGCGACGCCTCCATCACCGACGCGGACAAGTCGGCCGTCTACCAGTACTGGTCGCTGCCCACCGGCACGGCGCAACCACCGGGCGAATGGGTCAAGATCGCGCTCGCCGTGGACCGGCCGCTGCCGCTGGCAGCGGAGGCCCGGCTGTTCGCGCTGCTCGGCATGGCCCTGGCCGACACCTCCATCCCGACGGTCCGCACGAAGCACACCTTCCGCCACTGGCGGCCCACGGCGGCCATCCAGCAGGCGGACACCGACGGCAACCCCTACACCGAGCCCGTCCCCGGCTGGCGGGCGCGGGCCGGGAGCGCGGGCAGCTCCCCCGAGTACATCTCGGGCCACAGCTCCTTCAGCGGCGCGGGCGCCGCCGTCCTGGCAGGCTTCTTCTGCGCCGACCGCATCCCGTTCACGCTGGTCACCGACAGCGCGCCGATCGACCCGGCGACCGGGCAGCCGTGGCGCAGGACGTTCCCCGCCTTCTCGGCCGCCGCGGCGGACGCGGGCCGCTCCCGGGTGCTGGGCGGGCTGCACTTCTCCTTCAGCAACTTCGACGGGCTCGCGATGGGGGCGGACGTCGCCGCCGAGATCCTCGCCAAGCGCCTCCTCCTCAAATCCGGCCCCACCCACACAGGCGCCTGCCCCCGCTGACCCCGTACCTCCTGCTTCTGCCGACGCATGCCCCGACGCGCGCCCCGCCCCTCCCACAGACGCGCGCCCCGCCCCTCCCCACCACCCGGGGGCGGGGTGTGCCCTTCCCCCTTCCATCCGGAAGACTGTTGCTGGTCAGGCACATCAGCTATGAGGTGGACACACATGGAACAGCGCGTGTTGGGACGCACCGGACGCCGCGTCGGCGTGGTCGGGCTCGGCGCCTGGCAGCTCGGCGCCGACTGGGGCGAGGTGTCGGAGGACGAGGCCGTCGCCACGCTCACCGCCGCCGTCGAATCGGGCGTGACCTTCATCGACACCGCCGACGTGTACGGCGACGGACGCAGCGAGCAGATCGTCGGCCGCTTCGCCAAGGCCCACCCCGAGGTCACCGTGGCCACCAAGATGGGCCGCCGGATGGAGCAGATCCCGTCCAACTACGTCATGTCCAACTTCCGCGCCTGGAACGAACGTTCCCGCCGCAACCTGGACGTGGACACCCTCGACCTGGTCCAGCTCCACTGCCCGCCGACGCCCGTCTACTCGACGGACGCGGTCTTCGACGCCCTCGACACGCTGGTGTCGGAGAAGAAGATCGCCGCGTACGGGGTGAGCGTCGAGACGTGCGAGGAGGCCCTGACGGCCATCGCCCGGCCCGGCGTGGCGACGGTGCAGATCATCCTCAACGCGTTCCGGCTCAAGCCGCTGGAGCAGGTCCTCCCTGCGGCCCGCGCGGCCGGGGTGGGCATCATCGCCCGCGTCCCGCTGGCCAGCGGGCTGCTGTCGGGCAAGTACGACGAGCAGACCACCTTCTCCGCCGACGACCACCGCAACTACAACCGGCACGGCGAGGCGTTCGACGTCGGCGAGACGTTCTCCGGCGTGGACTTCGCCACCGGCCTGGAGGCGGTCCGCCGCCTGGCGCCCCTGGCGCCCGACGGGGTGAGCATGGCGCAGTTCGCGTTGCGGTGGGTGCTGGACCAGGAGGGCGTCTCGGTCGTCATCCCCGGCGCCCGCAACCCTGCCCAGGCCCGCTCCAACGCCGCCGCCGACACGACCCCGCCCCTGGACGCCGCCACCCTGGCCGCCGTCCAGGACGTCTACGACGACCTCATCCGGCCCCAGGTCCACGACCGCTGGTAGGAGCGGGCGTCAAGCGTCCCGCCCGGAACAGCAGAGGCACCGTCAACCGGCGGCAGGTCTGGTGACCTTGTCGGCCACCGCCACCCATCTCGCTGTCCGGGCGGGACAACCCGCCGGAGAATTCCACTCCGGACGGTCTGACGCTCATGCGCGGATTGCGTACCTCCACCATCTGCCCCTGAACGTGCTCAGGCAAGGGCCCCTTGCCCGGCGGTCTCAGCAGGTGACCGTTCTGTCCTACGAACCGGCCTTGAACGTCCATTCGCGCGAGCGCCCGGTGGCCCGGCGGACACAGGTGGGCCCCCCGGATCTACCCATCCGAGGGGCCCGAGAACGACCGCCATATGTGAGTGCCGGCGGCTTTTAAGGGAACGGGTCAGCCCTTACGACGCGCGCTCTGCCATTGAGCCACCGCCGCATGGTGAGAGCGGCGGGCCGGATTCGAACCGGCACCTCAACATCCACAGCCCGTCCCGATCGATCCGGCACTCGACGATCAATGCTGAATCTAGAGCGAGAATCTGAAATTGAGACGGCCGCCTCTGCCAGTTGGGCTACCGGGGCGCGGATGCCCCGGGAAGGACTCGAACCTTCACTGTCACCGTCATGTCAGCCTCAGGCCTCAGCCTCAGCTTGCGCTCTTCGCGCGCCCTCGCACGAGGCGAGGGAGTCCTTAGCGTAGTTCACCGGGCGCCGGCGGCAAGCCCGGTTCAGGCGAAGAGGTAGGCGAACACCCTCTCGCCGACCTTCCTGTCCACGATCTCGGCGCCGTTCGCCTCCTCACGGGCGTACTTCACCGCGTCCTGCAGCTTCTGCACGCGCGCCAGCAGCTCGTTGACCCGCCGCTGCGGCAGCGCCCCGGAGAAGTTGACCTTCGTCCAGTAGCCGACGACGATGTCCTCGTTGTAGACCTGCACCTGCGCGGGGTGCTTGTCGGTCGCCTCCGCCAGCACGTGGTTGCGCGGCACCTTCTTGGTGCGGGTGGTCTTGACGGGATCGGTCCGCCAGGTGTCGGTGGCCTCGTCCCGCGACCACGTCTCGGCCGGGTCCAGCGTGGGCAGCTTGGAGACCAGCGTGTAGACGTCCGTGAGCTGCTTCTCCAGGAAGAGCAGGTACGTCACCGGCACGTCCTCCAGCAACACCGTGCCGTCGACGACGACGCTGGCCTTGGCCTCGCAGTTGGCCCAGTCCTTGGTGGCGGTCACGTCGAACAGCCGCGCCATTGCGGTTCCGACGCCCTTGAGCACCTCGTCGGCCTGCACCTGCACGCGCGTGGACTCGGGCGGCAGTTGCTCGCCCTCGTCGTCGATCGGCTGGTACGTCCGGGAGATGCCGGAGAGCAGGGGTGTCTTCTGGATCTGGTGGTAGGCGTCCGTCACCTTGCGCTGGACGTCCGACTTCACACCCTTCTCGACCGCGAGGATCTGGTTGAGCTTGGTCACGATCGAAACCCTAGAGCCAATCCGGACCACCTCACACCCGATTATTTCCCCTTAGTTGATTTACCCGCGAAAGTAAAGCCTTGGCAAGCGCTTTCCCTGCCGCTAAAAACGTTCTAATCTCAGATCACCCGGCAGGAGTACACCTGTGAGGCTCGCTCTCATCGCCGCCGCACTCACGTTATCCATCCCGGCCACCCCAGCCGCCGCAGCACCCCTGGACCCGTCCCCCGGGCTCAAGTTCGACTTCGGCTCCACCACCAGCCCCCTGGCCGACGGCTACACGCGCGTCGCCCACACCACCCTCTACACCCCCGACCTCGGCTACGGCCTGGACCGCGCGGTGGGCTACCGCGACCGGGGCACCGCCGACCCGGTGACGCGGGACTTCACGGTCGCCGCCTCGTACGGCTTCGCCGTGGACGTCCCGAACGGCGAGTACGAGCTGAAGGTGATCTCCGGCGACGCCATCGCCCCGAACACCACCACCCTCGCCGTCGAAGGCGAGCCCCGTGCCACGATCACCGCGAGCACCGGCGCGTACGGCGACTACACCGGCACAGCCCGCATCACCGACGGCCGGCTCGACCTGGGCTTCGGCCAGGACGGCCGGGTGAACGCGATCCTCGTCGCCCCGGCCACCGCCCCCACGGGCCTCGCGGCCTCCGCCATCGAGGCCACCGCCACCCCGGCGGTCACGCTCACCTGGAACGCGACGGGCTCGTCCGGCTACGAGGTCTATCGCGCCGGGACGGCCACCGGCCCCTGGGCCAAGCTGGGCGACAGCACGGCAGCCACGTTCACCGACACCACGCCCGAGCTGGGCCTGACCTACGCCTACGCGGTCAAGACCCCCGGCGGCACCCTCGGCGCGCCCCTCACCGTCACCGTCAAGGACGCCGCGAGCCCCGCCCCGGCCACCCCCGAGGGCCTGCAACTCGTCACCGCCACCACCAAGAAGATCACCTTGCGCTGGCGTCCGGCCGAGAACGCCCTCCTCTACCACCTCTACCGCGACGACGAGCGGATCGGCGTCGTCACGGACCCTGACAAGGCCTCCTACACCGACGAGATCGTCCCCGGCGCCCGGCACGCCTACCGCGTCGTGGCCGCGGGCCCCGGCGGTCTCTCGGCGCCGTCGGCCACGCTCACCTCACCGGTCACCGCGTACCCGCTGCGCCGGATGCCCGAGCTGGACCGGGGCCTGGTGGCCGTACCGACCGGGCAGGGCACGCTGGTGAGCTGGCGGATGCTCGGCACCGACCCGTCCGGTGTGCGCTTCAAGCTCTACAAGGACGGCAAGCCCCTCACCAGCACCGACCGGACCAACCACCTGGACGCCGGCGGCACCGGCTCCTACACCGTCGCCCCGGTCCTGGACGGCAGAGAGGGACGCCGCTCGGCCCCGGCCCGCCCGTGGACGGCCGCGTACCTGGACATCCCGCTCGAAAAGCCGACCGGCGGCGTCACCCCCGCCGGGAACGCCTACGACTACCGCGCCAACGACGCCGCCGCCGCCGACCTGGACGGCGACGGGCAGTACGAGATCGTGCTCAAGTGGGACCCGTCCAACAGCAAGGACAACTCCCAGGGCGGCTACACAGGCCCGGCCGTCTTCGACGCCTACGAGCTGGACGGCACCCGCCTGTGGCGCGTCGACCTGGGCCGCAACGTGCGCGCCGGCGCGCACTACAGCCCGTTCCTGGTGGACGACTTCGACGGGGACGGCCGCGCCGAGTTCGTCGTCAAGACCGCCGACGGGACGGTGGACGGCGCGGGCATGGTGATCGGCGACCCGGCCGCCGACCACAACACCGGCGGACGCATCCTCAGCGGCCCTGAATACCTGACCGTGTTCGACGGCCGCACCGGCAAGGCCCTGGCCACCGTGGACTACGAGCCGGCCCGCGGCAACCTGGCCGACTGGGGCGACAGCAGCGCCAACCGCTCCGACCGCTTCCTGGCCGCCTCCGCCTACCTCGACGGTTCCCTGCCCAGCATCGTGATGACCCGCGGCTACTACGCCAAGAGCATGCTGGTCGCCTACGACTGGCGCGGCGGCAGGCTGACCAAGCGGTGGACGTTCTCCAGCTCCGGCAACCCGGGCTACGGCGGCCAGGGCAACCACAACCTGTCCGTCGCCGACGTGGACGCCGACGGCAGGGACGAGATCGCCTACGGCGCGATGACCCTGGACGACGACGGCACCGGCCTCTACACCACCAAGCTGGAGCACGGCGACGCCATGCACCTCGGCGACCTCGACCCGGCCCGCCCCGGCCTGGAGATCGTCGGCGTGCACGAGCACACGAACATGCCGTGCGGCCTGGAGATGCACGACGCCGCCACCGGCGAGATCCTCTGGTGCGTCAGGACCGGCCAGGACACCGGCCGCGGCCTCACCGGCGACATCGACCCCGCCCACCCGGGCGAGGAGGCCTGGGCCTCCAACGGCGCCGGCCTGCACACCGCCACCGGCGACCTCATCTCCGCCGACAGGACCCCGGCGATCAGCAACACCATCTGGTGGGACGGCGACCTGTCACGCGAGATCCTCGACCACGACTACTCCGCCGACAAGCTGGCCGGCGTCCCCACCATCGGCAAATGGACCCCGTCCACCCAGACCACCACCAACCTCCTCACCGCGACCGGCACCTACTCCAACAACACCACCAAGGGCAACCCGTCCCTCCAGGCGGACCTCCTCGGCGACTGGCGCGAGGAACTGCTGGTCCGCACCGAGGACTCCACCGCCCTCCGCCTGTACGCCACCCCTTACGCGACGGAGCACCGCTTCCCGACGCTCACCCACGACCCCGTCTACCAGTCGGGCGTCACCTGGCAGAACGTCGGCTACAACCAGCCCCCGCACACCGGCTTCTTCCTCGGCACCGGCATGACCACCCCGCCCGCCCCGTACCTGACCACCGGCGCGCCGCTTCCCACCCGCGTCCAGCTCCACCACCAGGACCAGCTCCAGGTGAAGGTCTCCGGGACGCGCGCCGACGTCCTGCCCGCCACGGTACGGGCAGTCGCGGACGGCAAGATCATCCCCTTGTCCGCCGTTCCGCTCCGCCACGATCGGTTCCGGGTCGATGCCACCGGCGTCGAGCAGGCCCTCTCCGGTTACACCGGGACGGTCACCGTCACCGTCAGCGGCCATCTGTCCGACGGCCGCACGTTCACGGGCGAGCTCAAGCTCCGCCCATAGCTCCGGCCCCGTCCGCGTGGACGGGGCCCAGCCTTGATCTTGGTCACGGGCCTTCGGCATGATGTCGCGGCAGGGCGTCCCCGCCCTCGTGACCCGCGAGAGGCGAACTCGGATGATCCTCCCCGCCTTACAGGTGGCGGCCGTGACCGCAGCAGGCCTGAACTTCGCACTCGGGCTGTATGTGCTGATCACGAACCGCACCCCCCGCCTGTTCAGCCGCCGTCAGCAGCGCAACCCTCGCCTCTTCGGAGCAGGCCTGATGCTCGTCGGCGCGGGCATCGTCCCCATGGTCCTGAACGGCCTGCTGCCGGACCTGCCTCTCCTGATGTCGCTCACGCTGGTCGTCGTGAGCGCCGCATGCTGGCTGTCCGGCTCGGTCCTGGTGCTCCTGTCGGCGGCCGACTCGTCCTGACGATCGTCATCAGGGCTCAGCCCGCCTCCTCCGTGAGCGCGAACGGCGAGTCGGGGTCGGACGGCGGCAACGGCACGTCGAGCCGTTCGAACGCCGCCCTGAGCGCGCTCTCACTGGCCAGGACCAGCTCGAAGGCGTTCGCGTGACGCTGCGCGTCCACGATCTTCGCGAAGAGTTCGAGCAGTTTGTCCGCCTTCTCCTTCCGTTCCGCTCGGCGCGCGCCCCTCGGGCAACCGGGCCAGGAACGTGCCCAGCGGCCAAGAGTCTTCCCGGTGGCTTCCCAACGGCGCACCTCCAGCCCTTCTTCCGCACTATGACACCGAAGAAGAGCCGGACCAACACCCACCGTGCCGGGGACGCGGAACCCCTGCTCGCGCTCAGCGCTGCTTGAGGCGCTGAGCCTCCTTGCGCGTCTCAGCCTGAACGGCCTGCTCGTGCTCCAGCCAATCCGGATTCTCCGCCTTCAGCGCCTCGATCTCGGCGGTGGTGAGCGGCTCGGTGATCCCGCCCCGGATCAGCCCGGAGACGGAAACCCTCAGCTTCGCGGCCACGACCTGCTTCGGGTGCGGCCCGTTGCGCCGCAGCTCCACCAGCCACGCGGGCGGCTTGGCCTGCAGCTCGTTCAGCTCGTCCCTGGAGACGACGCCCTCACGGAACTCGGCGGGAGTGGCCGACAGGAGCACACCCAGCTTCTTGGCCGCGGTCTCGGGCTTCATCGTCTGGACGGACTTCGGTTTGGACGAGCTCATGAGGCCAAGCGTAGTCAGTCGGTAGGGGTTTCCTGACATCGGTACCCTGAGGCGGTGACTGATGGTGAGACGTTCCGGCTGGCGTACGTGCCCGGGGTGACCCCCGCGAAATGGGCGGGCATCTGGACCGAGAGGCTGCCCGACGTACCGCTCGCCCTGGTCACGGTCCCCGCCGCCGAGGCGGTGGACCTGCTGCGGGGCGGCGGCGCGGACGCCGCCTTCGTCCGGCTGCCGATCGACCGCGACGCGCTCAGCGTCATTCCCCTTTACGTGGAGACCACCGTCGTCGTGGTGCCCAAGGACCACGCGGTGGCCGCCGCCGACGAGATCGTCCTCGCCGACCTGGCCGACGAAGAGGTGCTCCGCCCCCAGGACGACACCATCGAATGGCCGCTCAGGCCGGGACTCCCCGCGTTCACCGACCCCGCCACCACGGCCGAGGCGGTCGAACTGGTGGCGTCCGGAGCGGGGCTGCTGGTGGTGCCGCAGTCGCTGGCCCGCCTCCACCACCGCAAGGACCTCACCTACCGGCCGGTGACGGACGCGCCGCAGTCGCAGGTCGCCCTCGCCTGGCCCACGGACGCGACCACCGACCTGGTGGAGGACTTCATCGGCATCGTCCGCGGCCGGACCGTGAACAGCACCCGCGGCCGTAACACCCCTCCGCCCGCGGAGAAGCCGGCCCGCCGGCAGACTCAGAAACCGGCGCGAAGCAGCTCAGGCCGCCGAGCCACACGCCGGGGCAAGGGCCACCGACCCCGATAAACCAACCTAGAAGCGTAGGGTGACAACTCGATCACCCTTCGGCGCGTCTCATCTCCTGTCACGGTTCATCTCCCCGACCGCAGGAGGGGGCACGTTGCCCAAGCGCTTCGCTCTCGCCGTCCTCACCACCGCCGCCATCACCGCGTGCGGCACCGGCACACCACCCGCCGCCCCCGTCGAAACCGTCACCGTCCAAGCCACCTCGACAGCGAGCTCCGGCCCGCCCAAGCCGAGCGAGACCGCGGCGGAGCAGAAAACGCTGCCGGACGTGGTCGGCATGAACCTCCAAGAAGGCCAGGACACGCTGCAGGCGGCGGGCTTCCACGCACTGAACGACAAGGACGCCACCGGGCAGAACCGGCTCCAGGTCCTCGACCGCAACTGGGTCGTCACCCGGCAGTCGCCGCCCGCCGGCAGCAAGGTGAGCACCGATACGCTGATCACCCTTTACGCCAAGAAGATCGGCGAATAGCGAGGGCCCGCCCTCCTCCCCCAGAGGCGGGCGGGCCCTCACGATCAGGCCTACAGGTCCTTGCACCACATCCACTTGCCGTCGACGTAGCACTTGTACCAGCCGTCGTTCGCGGGGTTCCACGCGTGAGCGGGACTGCTCGTCACGCCGATCGTCAGCACGGTGGTGATGGACAGCAGGACCAGAGCCAGCGCCCGGCGCACGCCACGGGCCGCAATCAGGTTTCTCATGGCGCCATGCAACATGCCGCCACTTGGACCGCTCTTGGACCTGGCTGCAACCCGCCCGGAGCCTTCTGGCAGCACACGCTCCCGAATGCCACGGAAGGTCATCCCGCGTATGTCCCGAGAGGCGGTGCCTCCGTTCGCAACCGCTGCTGTCACAGCTCCAGCGGCGGCAGTCCTCGCCTCTCCCGGTAGCGCTGCCGCTCCGCGGTCAAACTCTCCGACCCGTTGGGGCCGCCCATGACGACATCCGCATTGTGATCATCCTGCCCGTCGTCCTCCCACCAGCATTCATCACACATCTGAAAGCCGCCGCGGTAGCAGAGGGTGGGGCGGAAACAGCATGGGCACGTGTACGGCTCATCACGCGGCGGCAACCGAAGGAAGATCCCATCGTGCTCATCCATCACGCACAGGACCCACCGCTTGCGTTCACGGATTTCCTCGATGCTGAGGGGGGTCATGTTCCGTCATGATGCCAGCCATACGGTGGCGATCCGACCGGAAGGTCGCCGTCCACGTGACCCACGGATGCGACAGTCCCATGGTGTCTCCGGGAAGCCCCAGGCCAGACGGCATTCGGCGAGTGCTTACGAGCAACGCCGACCTGCCACGCCCATCTCCGTCCAGTAGAGAACAATCAGGCTTTCGCCTCCTACGTCTCAGGTGGGGTCGCGGTCAGCAACCCTGCGCTGGTTCCCTTTTGCCTTCATTCCTGCATCGAAGACACGCAGGTGTACCGCGTCAGGAGAACCTGGCTCTGGCGCTAAGTACTGAAAGGCCGGGACAAGATTCACGACTTCCTCTCCGTCCTCCACCTCGACCAAGACCCTGGCATTTCGCACCCATATGCGGTTGGAAGGTGTTTGAAAGACGAGCGCTCTGAACGTGATGTGGGCGACGTCGCCTGCCACGCGGGGCGCATGATCGCGGACGACCGCGTACGTGGTGATGGAGCACGGAGGAAGGTTCCCCAAGTCAGCGAGACCTCCTCGGGGCGCGCGCGGGATGCCACAGCCCGTTCCTGCTGCTCCAGGTTGTCCACCCGGTCCAACACCTGTAGGGACAATGCCGCCAGAGAGACGGCCAGTGCAACGACTGCGGCAACGCCGGCCATCATCGTGCCGATCATGGTTGTCTTGCTGTGGCTGTCCCACTCCAAGCGTAGGCAGCCGGCATCAGAAGGGGGCGCTCAGGAAGATCCGATGAGGCAGTTACGGCCCCTGCCGGGGTGCCCTGTTGCGAACACCTCACCAAGGCCTTGACGAGGCCTTCCGCGTACGACGCCGAGCGCCTGCCCCAACTCATATTGAGACGGCAGCCGACTGTCCGGCGGTAGGTGCCGTCCGTGATCCTCGTCTCCGCCACGTCGGCTTTCCGCTTCCATTTTCGCGAGCAGCGTCTGTAACTCCATGTACGGCGCCATCCCCTCTACTGAAAGAGCGTCGCGCCGATGCTCGACAAGTGGGTCGTTATCGACCTCGTACATCTACTTGCCGTGCCGGATCTGCGCACGCAGCAACTCCTTGTAGGCCTCGTCCACGATGACGGCGCCTAGCGGCAGAACGCGGGCGCCAAGTCGAGGTCGTCGGTAGCCCTCGCCATCGTGGCCCAACAGTCACGATCGAAGTACTCACGGTCTGCCGCCTGCTTGGCTGATGTTGATTCACGTGTCAGGCCGTCTTATGAGGAGAACTCATCTCCGGGATCCTTCGACCGCCTGCCGCGGCGTAGGAGCAACGCGGCCGCGGCCTCCTTGACTGGATAAGCTGCCGGCCTCGTACCCGGGATCTCCAGGCCCTTCAGGAGCTTTCTGATGCGCCGGGGTTGGAGTGGTCCCTTCTCCAGAAAGTGAGCGAGTTGCCCAGCCGTCGCAGTCTTGATCTCTTCTTCGGGTTCAGGTGCAGCCGTCAGCAGGGGCGTGACTGCCGGGTTCCCGCCGCTGCCGGCCGCGTCAAGGAGATCCTTACGGGCGGCGATCAGCCATACTTCGATGCGCCGATCGATCTGGCCGCTGATCTCGTTAGCGACTCTAGCCCTGACAGCGTTCTCCAGGCTCTCCTCGAACACGGCCTTGAACCGCTGGTCGAATCGCTCCTGGAAGCCCGCGCTGTCGGCCCACGTGTTGGCGTAGACGGTGAAGAGGTTGTCGAACCAGTTGGTTACCCACGCGTCGAACCCCTTCTTGAGCTCGCGATCCTGCCACGCCTTGATGCGCTTGTTGCACCGCGAATCGAACTGGGCGTCGAAGTGGGTCCTCATGCCTTCCTGAAGTCGATCGTCTTCGTTGCCGAGCCACGCCTGAACTCGTTGGTCGATCTCGGTGCCCAGCCGTTCAGCGATCCACTGATCAAACTTGGCCTGGAACCACTTCTCGAAGTCGTCCTCTGTCGTCCGCGCCCAGAATGCCATGCAGCGCCCTCGCTACCAGCAGGAGATATGGATCAGTCATGTGGAAGATACGAAGGATCACACATGCCGGATAGTCCATGGTCACGGCACTGTTGGGTCTCTCTAGAGAGATAAAATTCCGTCGTTGACCGCCGGATCGTGTGCCTACTTCTCACGATGACCACCGTGGCATCGTCAGAGGTGTCGAAGCGGAGCGCGGCAGGTGTACGAACACGGGGCCACTGCGCCAAAGCCCCCGAAGATGACTCCTACCCCTCCCTGTCAAAATGGACAGAGGTAGCAAACAGGCATGAAACTCTGTGCTGAGGGTGGGGAAGGAGACATCCCTTCGTGGGAGCAAGCAAGCCGGATCCGGAGGTCCCTGATCCTCAGGTGCGGG
>NZ_BAAAQX010000061.1:0-47997 GCF_039531895.1 Nonomuraea monospora | reverse complement strand
TTCCATCCGGGAACAAACTCCGGCACTCACGGTGCAGCACCGCGTAGATCGAGTTCGGCGCAATCCGCCCCTCGACGAAACTCACCGTGGAGGACAGCAACCCCGGCTGCATCGGAGTCTGGCCCACCGCCATCGCTCGATCTCTCCCCACGCCCGGTGACCAACACCGATCACCCTGACACACCAGGCCAGACCTGCGCGAGAGAGATCAAAAAACACCAGCCACCTAGAGCCACCCGCTCTTGCGCAGCAGCCGGAAGACGACCACCACCGCGACCCCCATCATGCCCAGCGCGAGCGGGTAGCCGAACACCCAGTGCAGCTCGGGCATGTAGTCGAAGTTCATCCCGTAGACGCCGGCGATCATCGTGGGCACGGCGATGAGGGCCGCCCACGAGGAGATCTTGCGCATGTCGGCGTTCTGCTGCATGGCCACCTTGTTCTGCTCCCGCCCCGTGAGGGCCAGGTGGGCGGTCAGGGCGCTGGTCAGCAGCTCGTTGTGCTCGTCCACCTGGGCGTCCACGCGCAGCAGGTGGTCGAGCACGTCGCGGTACTGCTCCCGGGTGGCCGAGCACAGCTCCACCCGGCCCTTGACGATCTCCTCCAGCACGGGGATCAGCGGGTCCTGGGCGGTGCGGAACTCCAGGACCTCGCGCTTGAGCGAGTAGATGTCCTCGGTGGCGTCGGCGTACTCGCCGCTGAACACCCGGCGCTCCAGCGCGATCAGGTCGCCCTCGATCTCGTGCGTGATGCGCGAGTAGTCGTCGACGACCTGGTCGCAGATCGCGTACAGCACCCCGGAAGGCCCCGACGCGAGCAGCTCCGGGTCGGCCTCGATGCGGCGGCGCACCGCCTTGAGCGGCGCCGCCTGCCCGTGCCGGACGCTGATGACGAAGTCCTTGCCGAGGAACAGGTTGATCTCGCCGACCTCGATGTCGGAGGTCTCGTCCGTGTACAGCAGCGGCTTGAGCACCACGAACAGGGTGTCGTCGTAGCGTTCGAGCTTGGCCCGCTGGTGGGCGTGGATGGCGTCCTCGACCGCCAGCGGATGCAGCTTCACCTCGCGGGTGATCAGGTCGAACTCCTCCTGCGAGGGGTCGTGCAGCCCGATCCACAGGAAGGAGTCGCCCCTGGCCCGCGCGGCGTTGAAAGCGTCGCTGATGTCGCCGGTGATGGTCTCACGCACACCGCCGCAGTAGATCGCCTGGTCCACAATCACAATCGGTATTCTCGCGTACCCGGACAAGCCACCCGTCCCGCCCGGCCCGCCCCCTGCACAATGAGGGGGAGGAGGTACACGATGGCCGACGGAGTGGTGTTCGAGCGGGTCGCCCCGGTGGTGCCGGTGCGGGACCTGGACGCGGCGATGGAGCGGTACCGGCGGCTCGGCTTCGCCGTCCGCGCCTACGAGGGTGGCGCGCGGTACGCGTTCGTCGAGCGCGACGGGGTGTCGCTGCACCTGAACGAGTGGGCCGGGCACGACCCGGGCGTCACCGGCGCGGTCGTCTACCTGTACGTCTCCGACGCCGACGCGTTGCACGGCGAGTGGGCGGCCGCCGATGCCCCGGGGCGGCTCGGGCGGCCCCAGGACACCGAGTACGGGTTGCGCGAGTTCGCCTACGTCGACCCCGACGGCACCCTGCACCGCATCGGCTCACCACTCGGCTAGACCTGGCCTGGGCTGCGGCCGGGCATCCCGGCGGCGGGTCGTGGCCTGGTAAGCGGCCGGGCATCCCGCACGGCGAGCCTGGTCCGGGCAGTGGCCAGGCACCTCGCGCGGTGATCTGGTCCGGGCAGTGGTCGGGGGCACCTCGTGTGGCGGGCCTGGTCCAGGCGGTCGCCGGGCACCCTGTGTGGCGGGTCTGGTTCGGGCGGTGGCCGGGCATCCCGTGTGGCGGGGTGCCCGTTCGTCAGAGGTCGGCCAGCAGGGTCGCCGGGCGTTCCACGCAGTCGGCGACGTACCGCAGGAAGCCGCCGGCGACGCCGCCGTCGCACACCCGGTGGTCGAACGTGAACGAGAGCTGGGTGATCTTGCGGATCGCCAGCGTGCCGTCCACCGCCCACGGCCGGTCGATGATGCGGCCGACGCCGAGCAGCGCGGCCTCCGGGTGGTTGATGATCGGGGTGGAGCCGTCCACGCCGAACACGCCGTAGTTGTTGAGCGTGAACGTGCCCCCTGTAAGGGACTGCGGGGGAAGGGCGCCCTCGCGGGCCAGGGCCGTCAGGCGAGTCAGCTCCGCCGCCAGCTCCGACAGCGACAGGAGGTGGGCGTCGCGGACCACCGGGACGACCAGGCCGCGCTCCGTCTGGGCGGCGAAGCCCAGGTGGATCTGCGGGTAGCGGACGATCTCCGCGCGGTCGACGTCCACCGTGGAGTTCAGCTCCGGGTAGCGGCGCAGGCCCGCCACGCAGATGCGGGCCAGGAGGGCGAGCAGGCCGATGCGCCTGTCGGGGACGGCTGCGCGCAGGGCGTCCTTGGTCTCCAGGAGGGCGGTGGCGTCGGCGTCCACCCAGGTGGTGGCGTCGGGGATCTCGCTCCTGCTCCGGGACAGCTTCTCGGCCACCGCCCGGCGCAGGCCCCGCAGGGGGATGCGCTCCGGCTCCTGCGGTGAGGAGGTCGCGGCCTGCCGCGGGGCCGACGCGGCGGCCCGCTGTGGAGCCGATGCTGTGGCTTGCTGCGGGGCCGACGCGGCGGCCTGCTGCGGGGCCGATGCTGTGGCTTGCCGTGGTGCGGACGCGATGGCTTGCCGTGGTGCCGACGAGGCGGGGACGTCCTGGTGCTCGGCGATGGCGCGCTCGACGTCCCGGCGCAGGATGACGTGGTTGGGGCCGCTGGGGGGTGACGCCCGCCAGATCGACGCCGTTCTCCTGCGCCAGCCTGCGCACCAGCGGAGAGATCACCCGCGGCGCCTCCCTGCGACCAGCGCCGCGCGGCGCTTCCCCGCGATCAGCCTCGCGGGTCGCCTCGCCGCGACCTGCCTGGCGCGATGCCTCCCCACGACCTGCCTCGTGCGGCGCTTCCCCGCGACCGACTCCGCGCGACGCCTCCTCACGCGGCTGGACGGCGGTCAGGCCGGCCGACGGGCCCGAGCCGGTGCGGTCCCGGCGCCGCCGCCGCTGCCCGGAAAGGTGCCCGGAAAGGTGCCCGGTGCCATAGCCGATCAGCACGTTGCCGGACCCGGCCAGCTCCTCCTCCCGATACCGCTCGGCCGCCCCGTCAACCTCAGACCCGACCGAGATCAGCGGATCCCCCACAGAAAGGGTCGTCCCCGCCGCCGCATGCAACTCCACGACCACCCCCGCATAAGGAACAGGCACCTCCACGGCAGCCTTGGCAGTCTCCACCTCCACCACGATCTGATCGACCTCGACCCGCTCCCCGACGCCGACCTTCCAGACCACCACCTCGGCCTCCGCCAGCCCTTCCCCCAGGTCAGGGAGCCGGAAGAGAGAGGTGTTCACGCCGCCCCCCGAGCCAGATGCCGCACGTCCACCCGGTCACCGAACTGCAGCCGGTCAACGGCGTCCAGCACCCGATCCACCCCGGGCAGGTGCGCGTGCTCCAGCTTCGGCGGCGGGTAGGGGATGTCGAACCCGGCCACCCGCAGCACGGGCGCGGCCAGCGAGTGGAAGCACCGCTCCTGCACCCGGGCCGCGATCTCGGCCCCCACCCCGGCGAACCCCTGCGCCTCCTGCACCACCACGCACCGCCCGGTCCGCCGCACCGACGCGACGACCGTCTCGTCGTCGAACGGCACGATGCTGCGCAGGTCCACGACCTCCAGGTCGAGCCCGTCCTCGGCGGCGGCGGAGGCGGCCTCCATGGCGACGGGCACGGAGGGCCCGTAGGCGACGAGGGTGGCGTCCCGGCCGGGCCGCCGCACGGCGGCGCGCCCGAACGGCGCGGCGGCCCGCTGTTCCAGCGCGGCCTCGGCCTTGGACCAGTAGAGCTTCTTCGGCTCCAGGAACACCACCGGGTCGGGGTCGGCGATGGCGTCGCGCAGCAGCCAGTAGGCGTCCTCGACGGTGGCCGGGGTGACGACCTTCAGGCCGGGGGTGTGGGCGTAGTAGGCCTCGCTGGAGTCGCAGTGGTGCTCGACCCCGCCGATGCCGCCCGCGTACGGGACGCGGATCACCATCGGCAGCGTCAGCTTGCCCCGGGTGCGGTTGCGCAGTTTGGCCACGTGTGAGGCGATCTGCTCGAACGCCGGGTAGGCGAAGGCGTCGAACTGCATCTCGACGACGGGCCGGTAGCCGCCCATGGCCATGCCGACGGCGAGGCCGACGATGCCGGATTCGGCCAGCGGCGTGTCGAAGCACCGGTCCTCGCCGAAGTCCCTGGTCAGCCCGTCGGTGATGCGGAAGACGCCGCCGAGTGGCCCGACGTCCTCGCCGAAGACCAGCACGCGCTCGTCGTCGCGCAGCGCGTCGCGCAGGGCCGTGTTGAGGGCCTGCGCCATCGAGACGGTGGGCATGTCAGCTCTCCTGTGCGTTCAGCTCGGCCCGCAGTTGCTCGCGCTGTTCGAGGAGTTGCGGGGTGGGCTCGGCGTAGACGTGGTCGAAGATCTCGAGGAGGTCGGGTTCGGCGTCGGCGTTCATGCGCGCCCGCAGGTCGGCGGCGAGCGACTCGCCGTCCGTCCGCGCGGACTCGGCGTCCTGGTCGGTGAGCAGGCCGCGCCCGCGCAGGTACGTCTCCAGCCGGGGCAGCGGGTCGGCGGCGCTCCAGCGCCGCACCTCGTCGTCGTCGCGGTAGCGGGTGGCGTCGTCGGCGTTGGTGTGCGCGTCCATCCGGTACGTGTGCGCCTCGACGAGGAACGGCCCCCGCCCGTCGCGCGCGTGCCCGACGGCCGCGGACAGCACGGACAGCACGGCCACGAGGTCGTTGCCGTCCACCTGCTCGGCGGGCACGCCGTATCCGACGCCCTTGTAGGCCAGGGCGGGCGCGGCGCTCTGCTTGGCCAGCGGCACGGAGATGGCGTACTTGTTGTTCTGCACGAAGAACACCACGGGCGCCTTGAGCACGGCGGCGAAGTTGAGCGCCTCGTGGAAGTCGCCCTCGCTGGTGCCGCCGTCGCCGATGAAGGCCATCACGACGCCGCCCTCGCCCTTGCGGCGCAGCGCCTCGGCCATGCCGGTGGCGTGCAGCACCTGGGTGGCCAGCGGCGTGCACTGGGGGGCGACGCGGGTGGCGACGGGGTCGTAGCCGCAGTGCCAGTCGCCGCGCAGCAGCGTCAGCACCTCGACGGGGTCGAGCCCGCGCGCGACCAGCGCGACCGAGTCGCGGTAGGTGGGGAACAGCCAGTCGTGCTCGCGCAGCGCGAGCACGCCGGCGACCTGGCAGGCCTCCTGCCCGCGGCTGGAGGGGTAGACGGCGAGCCGTCCCTGCTTGGTCAGCGCCGTCGCCTGGGTGTCGAAGCGCCGCCCCACGACCATCCAGCGGTACGCCGCGCGCAGCAGCTCGTCCGGCGGCAGGGCGTACCCGGCGGGCTCCTTCACGGGGGAGCCGCTCTCATCGACGAACCGGATGGGCGCCTGCGAGGGCAGCAGCTCCCGCACGGCTTTCGCCGACGTCTTCGTGGACATGACGACACTCACTTTCTGCTGTTCGGAGCGCTCGCCCAGGGGGACATTTGTCACAGAAAGCGTCCGTCTACCTGGCCATCCGTTCAAGACACGATGGATAATGAGCGACAAACGGTTCAAAGTGGGCTTGTGGAGGGCCAATTGTCGTCAGAAGGGACGCCTGGGAACGGCTGGCCGGGACGTTCGGCCACCGGCCTGGACGCGGTGGACCGGGCGATCATCGCCGAGCTTCTGCGTGACGGCCGCATTTCGGTCCGCACGCTGGCGGAACGCGTGCACATCTCCCGCGCCAACGCCTACGCCCGCCTCACCCGTCTCGTGGACGACGGCGTGATCACCGGCTTCACCGTCGAGCTGGCCCCGCACAAGGCGGGCCTGGGCACCAGCGCCTACGTGTCGGTGACCATCGAGCAGAACTCCTGGCGCGCGGTGCTCGCCCAGCTCAAGGAGATCCCCTTCGTGGAGCACTTCGCCATGGTCGGCGGCGACTACGACATCCTCGTCCTGGTCAGGACCCCGGACAACGAGACGCTGCGGCACGTGGTGCTGGAGCGCATCCAGGACGTGCAGGGGGTGCTGTCCACGCGGACGTGGCTGGTGTTCGACGAGGCGCGGGGAAGCGGCGCGCACTGGCGGGCGGCGGACTAAGGGGACTTCAGCGTCGTGTACTCCTGGAGGATCTCCTCCATCTGCCGCACCATGAACGTGTAGTACTCGTGCATCTCGCGCAGCCGCCCGCGCTGCGGCTCCGGCAGCTCGTCGCCGCGGGCCCGCGCGTGCTCGGCCAGCGTCAGCAGTTCCCGCGTCTGCCCCAGCATGTGCCGCAGGCAGCCGATCCAGGCATCGTGGCGCCACTCGTAGACGTACTGGCGGGAGCCGGGCTCCTTGAAGCGCCGCACGGTGCCGCTGTCGACCAGCAGCCGGGTCATCTCAGAGACCGAGCCCTTGCTGGCGTCCAGCGCGCTCTGCAGCTCCGCCGTGGACAGGGGCGCGGAGCTGAGCATCAGCACGCCCGCGGCGCGCCCCGCCATCGGCGGCCAGCCCATGGCCCGGCCGATGCGCAGGCCGAAGTCGTCGATCAGCGGGCTCAGGTCGCCGGCCAGGCTGGACACCACCCGTCTCCCAACGGTCAGAAAAAAATGAACTTTCACTCTTGACTGAACTTTTCGCTAAGGGCAGTCTACCGGCTAGCCGCGGTCCGGATTTTTCCGGCCGCTCTGAGCAGGAGGTTCGCCGTGACAGACACGGGCTGGGACATCATCGTCGTGGGCGCGGGCTCCGCCGGCGCGGCGCTCGCCGCCCGCGCCGCCGAACGAGGCGGACGCGTCCTCCTCCTGGAGGCGGGCCCCGACTACCGGCCGGCGCAGATGCACGAGGCGTGGCGGTCGCCGAACCCGGTCCGCGCCCTGCTCGACCCCACCGCCGTCGAGGGCATGGTCTGGCCGGAGGTGAGCTCCTCCCGCACCGACGCGCAGCCGCAGGCGCCGTACTGGCGCGGCAGGGGCGTCGGCGGCAGCTCCGCCATCAACGGGCAGATCGCGATCCGCCCGCCCGCCGAGGACTTCGACGACTGGGCCGCCGCCGGCTGCGCGGGCTGGTCGTGGCGGGACGTGCTGCCCTACTTCAGCAAGCTGGAGGACGACGAGGAGTTCGGCGACGAGCCCTACCACGGCCGCGGCGGCCCCACCCCGATCTTCCGCATGCCGCGCGAGCAGTGGGGGTCGGTGGACACCGCCCTGTGCGAGGCCGCGCTGGCCGCCGGGCACCCCTGGGCGCCCGACGTCAACGCGCCCGGCGCGGCCGGCGTCTCGCCGTACCCGATCAACTCGCGCGACGGGCGCAGGGTGACGGTGAACGACGGCTACCTGGAGCCGGCCCGGTCCCTGCCCGGCCTCACCGTACGCGGCGGCGCCCTGGTCGACCGGGTGCTGTTCGCCGGGAACCGGGCCGTCGGCGTCCAGGTCGTCCAGGACGGCACGGTCACCACCGAGTACGCCGGCGAGATCGTGATCAGCGCGGGCGTCGTCCACTCCCCGGCCGTCCTGCTGCGCTCCGGCGTCGGCCCGGCGGCCGACCTCGGCAGGCTCGGCATCGAGGTGAGGCAGGACCTGCCCGTCGGCCTCGGCATGCAGGACCACCCGATGATCGTCGTCAACCTGCTCCTGGCGGAGCGGGCCGCCATCCGGAGCGCCGACGACCGGCACACCAACGTCTGCGTCCGCTACACCAGCGGGCCCGCGGGCCTGCCGCTCGACATGATGTTCGTCTCGCTGAACCAGAACGTGCTGTCCATGGAGGCCGCCGACAAGCGGCTGCCCGCCGGCGGCGTGGGCGTGTGGCTCAACCAGAACCACTCGCGCGGCGTCCTGACCCTGAAGTCCGCCGACCCCGGCGCGCAGCCCGAGGTGCGCGAGCGCATGCTCTCGGACGCCCGCGACCTGGAACGCCTGCGCCACGGCGTGCGCGCGCTGGTCGAGCTGGCCAGGGGGCCCGAGGTCGCCGGCATCCTGGCCGGCTCCGTCGAGTCGGCCAACGCCCGCCTGTTCGAGGTGCTGGACGACGACGCCGCCCTCGGCGAGCACCTCCTGGCCACCGCCATGGACGCCCAGCACGGCACCAGCACCTGCCGCATGGGCGACCCCGCCGACGCCGCCACCGTCGTCGACCCGTCGTGCCGCGTGCTGGGCCTCGACGGGCTGCGCGTGGTGGACGCCTCGATCTTCCCGTCCGTGCCCCGCGCCAACACCAACCTGACAGCGATCATGGCCGGCGAGCTCATGGCCGACCGCCTCTAGGAGCACCACGTACATGAAGACCCTGCGGAACCTGATCGGCGGCGTGTGGCAGGACGCGCGCGGCCACGACTTCCACGACGTGATCGACCCTGCGACCGAGGAGGCCGTCGCCCGCTGCCCCAGCGGCTCGCCCGAGGACGTCCGCCTCGCCGTGGACGCCGCCGTCGCGGCGCAACCGGCCTGGGCCGCGACACCCGTGGCCGACCGCGTCGCCCTCCTGACCCGCTGGGCCGACACGGTCGCCGAACACGCCGCCGAGCTGGCCGAGGCCGAACGCCGCGAGATGGGCAAACCGGTCGCCCTCGGCACCGCGTTCATCGGCGGCGCCGCCCAGGCGTTCAAGGCCGCCGTGGCCGAGGCGCTGGACTACGCCTTCGAGGAGACGATCGCGGGACCCGGCGGCGGCAGCACCACGATCGTGCGCCACCCGCTCGGCGCCACCGCCGTCATCGTGCCGTGGAACTTCCCCGTGCCGATGGCCCTCGGCGCGCTCGGCCCGCTGCTCGCCGCCGGGAACACCGTCGTGCTCAAGCCGTCCGAGCGCGCGCCGCTGTCGGCGGTGCGGCTGCTGGAGCTGATGGACCTGCCGGACGGCGTGGTCAACCTGGTGCTCGGCGACGCGCGGGCCGGCGCGCCGCTGACCGCCGACGAGCGCCTCGGCCTCGTGCACTTCACCGGCTCCGTCGAGGCGGGCCGCCAGGTCGGCGCGCGCAGCGGCGAGCTGCTGCGCCGGTCCGTCCTGGAGCTCGGCGGCAAGGACCCGGTGATCGTCGACGCGGGCGTGGACCCCGTGGCGACGGCCGCCGCGGTCGCGTTCGGCGCGTTCGCCAACACCGGGCAGATCTGCACCTCCATGGAACGCGTCTACGTGCACCAGGACGTGGCGGAGCCGTTCGTCGAGGCGCTGGTCGAGGCCGCCGGCGCCTACCCGGCCGGCGACGTGCTCGGGCCGCTGGTGGACCGGCGGCAGCGCGACATCGTCGCCCGGCACGTGGCCGACGCCGTCGAGCGCGGCGCGACCGTCCGCACCGGCGGCGCGGTGCCGGAGGGGAAGGGCTTCTACTACCCCGCCACCGTGCTCACCGGCGTGGACGAGAGCATGCTGATCATGACGGAGGAGACGTTCGGGCCGGTCGCCCCCGTCACCGTCGTCCCCTCCTTCGAGGAGGGCGTGCGCAGGGCGAGCGCCTCCCGCTACGGCCTGGCCGCCACCGTCTACACCACCGACCCGGCGCACGTCGCCGCCGCGCGCCGCATCCCGGCCGGGGTCGTGTGGGTGAACGAGTGGCAGGGCGGCGGGCCCGAGCGGCTCTACGAACCGGCGGGCGACAGCGGCATGGGCGCCACGGGAGCCCGCGCCGCCTACGACGCCGCCACCCGCCCCACCTCCGTCCACGTCGCGGGGCAGGCCGTCAGAACGGGATCGGCAGGCGCGTCCTAGGCGCCCTTGGCGAGCACCTCCGCGCGGGCCAGCACGTCACCGACCAGGACGGCGACCTCCTCGGGGGTGAAGTCCATCGCGTTCTCGCCCACGGTGACCTCGAAGCTGCACCGGGAGGGGTCGGGGCCGCTGCGCACCCGCCCCCAGAGCTGCACGCCCCGCTCCTCCAGGAGCGCCTGCCCGGCCTGCTCCACAGCCCGCCTGGACGCCGGCAGGTGCACGTGGAACAGCGGCGTCTGCGGCGGATCGGGCCGGGTGCGGGCGAGGCCGCCGGCGTTGATCGCGGCGGCGACGGCGATCGCGTGGTCGCGGTAGGCGGGCATGCGCTCCGCGACGGTGTCGAGGCCCGCCATGGCGGCCAGGGCGAGCGGCCACGCGTCGGGGATGCCGCCGCCGAGCCGCTGCCGCCACACCTCGGTGGCGGCCATCGTGCGGGCGTCCCCGGCCAGCACGGCGCCCCGTACGCCCTGGAGGCTCTTGTAGAGCGAGACGTACACCGAGTCGAACAGGCCCGCGATCTCGTGCAGGGGCCGCCGGTAGTACGTCTGCGCCTCCCACAGCCGCGCCCCGTCCAGGTGCGCGGCGGCGCCGGTCGCCCGGACCAGCCCGGCCTGCTCGCCCAGCTCGTCCCACTCGGGCAGTAGGCCGCCGAGGTCGCGCTGCGGCAGCTCCCACACCACCGCCGCGAGCGGCTCGCCGATCGCCGTCAGGTCCTGCGCCGTCATCAGCTCGTACGGGTCGCCGGTGCGGCGGAAACGCAGCCCGTGGACCGCGTTGTAGCCCTGCTCCTCCCACACGTCCAGGTGCGTGAACGGATGCCCGGCGAAGGTGCGGTGCCCGCTGCGGTCGGCGTACACGCGCAGCACCGCCTGCTGCGCCATCGTCCCGCTCGGGAAGAACAGCGCGCGCTCCTTGCCGAGCAGCGCGGCCAGCCGCCGCTCCAGCACGGCCACCGGGCCGTCGGGGCCGTCCGGCGGCGTGTCGTCGTCCACCAGCGCCAGCATCCGCTCCAGCACCGCCCGCGGCCTGCGCCGGTGCGGCGCGTGCAGGAACAGGGCCCGTCGTACGGGCGGGGTGGCCTCGGCCATGATCGCTCTCCCAACGCGTGTCGCCAGTACGTTGCAGTATCCCTCCGGCAAGGATCGGCGGCTTGTCAAGGGCTGTCCTGTCCTGCCGAGGCTTGTCACACTCAGGCGGTAGCCGGACACCGTCAGCTCCGGCCGCCCCCTACGAGGAGACGCCTGTGACCGTGATCCACGATCTTGCCGCCCCCCGGGCAGGCAGCCCGCGCACGACCGTACGGGAGAGGCTGCCGTTCCTGCTCGGCGCCCTGCTGACGAGCGCGCCGATCGCGCTGGGCTGCGAGGCGGTGCTGCCCGCGGAGGAGGTCATGATGATGGGTGGCGTACCCGTACGACTACGCTCGCTGCGCCGCAAACTGGCCAGGCTGCTCTACGACCAGCGGTACGGCGTGAGCACCGCCGACTTCGCCGATCTCGCCGACTTCGGCCTCGACCACCCGGAACGCGTCTACTACTCGCCCGCCCACTGGGGCACGCTGCGCCGGGCGCTGCCCGTCGGCGACGTCGGCCGCCAGGACGTCTTCCTCGACCTCGGCGCGGGCAAGGGCCGCATGGTCCTGGAGGCGGCGGGCAACTACCCGTTCAGGCAGGTCATCGGGGTCGAGCTGTCGTCCGAGCTGACCGAGGTGGCCAGGGCCAACCTGGCGGGGACCAGGATCAGGCTGCGGGCGCGCGAGGTGGAGTTCGTCCGCTCGGACGTGCTCGACTACGACATCCCGGACGACGTCAGCGTGGTGTTCCTGAACAACCCGTTCAGGGGACGGACGTTCGCCGCCGCCATGGAGCGGCTGCTCGACTCGGCCGACAGGAACCCGCGGCCGATCACGCTCATCTACTTCAACCCGGTCGAGGAGGAGCACCTCCTGAGCACCGGCCGCTTCCGCCACCTGCGCACGGTGCGGCCCTGGCGGCGCAAGGACACGGGGGTGTTCGGCACCACGCGCGTGTACGCGGTGACGGCGTAACCGGCTCAGCCGGCGGGGGAGAAGCGTACGGGCAGCGCCGCGGGGCCGCGCGTGAACACACCCTGTTCGACCGGCACGAACCCGGGCTCCAGCGCCATGTCCGGCATGGCGTCGAGCAGCTGCCCGGCCGCCACCTCCACCTCCGTCCTGGCCAGCAGCGCCCCCACGCAGAAGTGCCGCCCGAGGGCGAAGGCGAGGTGACCGGCCGCGGCGGTGAACGCGGTCGTTTCGTCCAGCTCGGCGCGGAAGAGATCGAAGACGTCGGGGTCGGCGTAGCGGCGCTCGTCCCGGTTGGCGGCCCCGATCAGGCAGATCACGGTGGCGCCCGCGGGCACGACCCCGCCGGCGATCTCCACCTCGGCCGCGGTCTGCCGCATGATCATGTGCACGGGCGGCGTGTACCGCAGCGTCTCGGCCAGCGCCCGCCCGACGAGCTCGCGGTCCCGGCGCACCGCGTCGAGCTGGCCGGGATGGCGCAGCAGGTTCGCGAACATCGCGCCCACCGCCTTGTCGGTGGTCTCGCCGCCCGCCGCGAGCAGCAGGCTGCAGAACGCCTTGATCTCCTCGTCGCTCATGCTGGTGCCGTCGATCTCGGCCCTGCACAGCGTGGACAGCAGGTCGTCGCCCGGCCGCTCGCGCCGCTCCCTGATGATCGGGATCAGGTACGCGGCGAACTCCTCCCGCGTCCGCAGCCCGGCCGCCGTCACCCCGGGATCGCCGGTCAGGTTGCCGAGGAAGTCGATCACGGAGACGTACCAGCGCTGGAACCGGTCGTGATCGCTCTTGTCCAGGCCCAGCATGTCCACGATCACGTTGATCGGGAACCGCCGCGCGAACGCGGCGACCAGATCGACGGACCCGGCGTGACGGAACCCGTCGATCAGCTCGCGGGCGTTGCGCTCGATCACCGGCAGGAACGTGCGCCGTAGCTCGTGGCCGCGGAAGGCCGGCGCCACCAGCGCCCGCCGCACGGCGTGCTCCCGCCCGCTCAACTGCAGGAACGTGCGCCCGTGCACGGGCTCGACCTGCCACTCGTAGTTCTCGGTGGTGAACGTGTCGTCCTTGAACGCCCGCGCGACGTCCTCGTGGCGCGAGATCACGTAACTCGCCATGCCCGCGTGCCACAGCAGCGGGGCCTCGTCTCGCAGCACCTTGTAGGCGGAGTAGGGGTCGGCGGCGAACTCGGCCGACAGGATGTCCGGGACGTCACGTGCCGCATCCATGACCATGATCCGACCGTAACCCGCGCGGGGCCCGCCGTCACGGCGGACGCCGCCGCCCCGGGGCCGGCGCCGCGCGACCTGCCCGGGCACGGCCGCCCGGCCTGAGGCGCGCGTCCTCAGGCCGCACTCTCCGGCACCCAGTTGCGCACCGCCGGAACGTACCCGTCCGGCTTGTCGGCGACCTGGACCCCAGGGCTCACCAGCCAGCTCTGATACCCGGGCGTGAACATCTGGTACACCGACGCGGACGGCTCCGCGCTCGCCTCGTCGAGCCGCCGGCGCGACTCGCCGGGCAGCTCGAAGTCGAGCGCGGCCAGGTTGCCGTCGAGCTGCTCGACGCTGCTCGCCCCCACGATCGCCGACGCCACCCCCGGCCGGTTCGCCACCCAGTTCAGCGCGACCTGCGCCATCGGCCGGCTGACCTCGGCGGCGACCTCCTCCAGGGCGCCGAGGAGCCGCCACTCCCGGTCCGTCCACGAGCGCCCGGCGTACCCCTCGCCGCTCAGCCGCCCCTCGCCGGTCACGCCGCGGTCGGCCTGCCGGTACTTGCCGGTGAGGAAGCCGCTGCCGAGCGGGCTCCACGCGGTGATGCCGAGACCCAGGGTCTGGCCCATGGGGACGTGCTCGCGTTCGATCGTGCGGTCCAGCAGGGAGTAGGGGAGCTGCAGGCTGACCACCGGGGCGAGCGCGTGCGCGTCGGCCAGGGTCTGGGCGCGGGCCGCGTACCAGCTCGGCACGTCCGACAGGCCCGCGTACCGGATCTTGCCGGCCCTGGTGAGGTCGTCGAAGGTGCGCATGACCTCCTCGACCGGGGTGATCCGGTCCCAGGTGTGCAACAGGAACAAGTCGATGTAGTCGGTGCGCAGGCGGCGGAGCGACGCCTCGACCGCTCTGATCATGTGCTTGCGGCCGTTGCCCCCGGCGTTCGGGTCACCGTGATCGACGCTGTTGGTGAACTTGGTGGTCAGCACCACCCGGTCACGCACCCCGGCCTCGGCGACGAGGCCGCCGAGGATGGTCTCGCTCTCCCCGGCGGTGTAGAAGTCGGCGGTGTCGATGAAGTTGCCGCCGGCTTCGAGGTAACGGCGGAAAAGGGAGCGGGCCTCGTCCGCGGACTTGCCGTACGCGGCGTGGAAGCCGCCGGTGCCGAAGTTCATGGTGCCGAGGGCAAGACGGCTGACGCGCAGGCCGGAGCGGCCGAGCAGGAAATACTGGTTCATTGACATGCGGTCAGCATGCGTCGCACAAAATGGACTCGCAAGTCCAGAAAAGGGTAGGGTGGATCACCATGGAGGTGGATCATGCCCACGCTGACCCGTAAGGGAGCCGCCACGCGGCAGCGCATCCTCGAAGGCGCGGCCGAGCTCATCCGCGAGTACGGCGTGGCCGCCACGACCCTCGACGACGTGCTGTCGGTGACCGCGACCAGCAAGAGCCAGCTCTTCCACTACTTCCCCGGCGGGCGGGAGGAACTGCTGCTGGCCGTGGCCAGGTACGAGGCCGACCGCGTGCTGGCCGACCAGCGGCCCCAGCTCGACGAGCTGACCTCCTGGCCGGCCTGGCAGGCGTGGCGGGACAAGGTCGTCGGCCGCTACCGCAGGCAGGGGCGCCTGTGCCCGCTCAACGCCGTCACCTCGCACCTGGGCGAGCGCACACCAGGAGCGCAGGCCGTGGTGTCGGAGTTGATGGCCCGGTGGCAGAGCGAGATCGCCGCCGGCGTCCGGCACATGCAGGGCACCGGCGAGATCGATCCCGGCCTGGACCCGGAACGCGCCGCCGCCGCGATTCTGGCGGGCATCCAGGGCGGGGTGCTCATCCAGATGTCCACCGGGCAGACCACCCACCTGGAATCCGCCCTCGACCTGGGCATCGCCTACCTGCGGTCCACCCGCGACCAGGCTCCGCAGGCGACGGGGGGCCGCACCGCGCCGTAGACGCCCGCGCCGCCGCACAGCGGCGGCGTCCTCGGCGGGCGCCGCGCCCAAGCGAGTGGCGGCTGACCGTCGCCCATGCCCACAGTGGCCCCATGCCGCAGAACACCTTCGACACCCGCCTGGCCGAGACCTACGAGGCGAAGTGGCCAGAGCTGTTCGACCCCGCGGTCGTGGACCCGGCGGTCGACTTCCTCGCCGGCCTGGCAGGCGGCGGCGCCGCCCTGGAGCTGGGCATCGGCACCGGCCGCCTGGCCCTGCCGCTCAGCCGCCGCGGCGTCCCCGTCCACGGCATCGACCTGTCCACCGCCATGCTCGCCCAGCTCCGCGCCAAGCCCGGCGCCGAGCACGTCGGCGTGACCACCGGCGACTTCGCCACCACCCGCGTGCCGGGCACGTTCAGGCTCGCCTACCTGGTCCGCAACACGATCACGAACCTGACCACCCAGGACGAGCAGGTCGCCTGCTTCCGCAACGCGGCGGCGCACCTGGAGCCGGGCGGCGGCTTCGTCATCGAGGTGTACGTCCCGGAGTTGCGACGGCTCCCGCCAGGCCAGACCGTCCACCCGTTCGCCGTGACCCCTGAGCACCTGGGGTTCGAGGAGTACGACGTGGCCGCGCAACTCGCCGTCTCCCACCACTACTGGACGGTGGACGGCCAGGTCGAGACCTACTCCTCGACCCACCGCTACGTGTGGCCGGCCGAGCTGGACCTCATGGCCCGGCTGGCGGGGATGACGCTGCACGAGCGCTGGGCCGGCTGGCGGCGCGAGCCGTTCACCGGCGACAGCAGGAGCCACGTCTCGCTCTGGCGGAAGCCGCCACTCAGAACGGGTAGCGCGGCGGCTCGCCCCGCAGGGTGATCCAGCGCGTCTCGGTGAACGCCTCGACGTTGGCCGCCGCCCCGCCGAAGCGGGAGCCGGTGCCGGACGCGCGGACGCCGCCGAACGGGGCGTTGGCCTCGTCGTTGACCGTCTGGTCGTTGATGTGCACGATCCCGGTCGGGATGCGCTCGGCCACGGCCAGGCCGCGCATCACGTCGCGGGTCACGATGCCCAGCGACAGTCCGTACTCGCCGGCGGCGGCCAGCTCGGCGGCCTCGTCGGCGGAGGAGACGCGGGTGACGGGGGCGACGGGGCCGAAGACCTCCTCGGCGAACGCGGGCGCGGTCAGCGGCACGTCGGCGAGCACCGTCGGCCGGTAGAACAGCCCCTCGTACGTGCCGCCGGACGCGGGCCTGGCGCCCTGGCCGACGCTCTCCGTGACCAGGCGGTGGATCTTGTCGCGCTGGCCGGCGTCGATGACGGGCCCGAGCGCGACCTCGCCGGCGGCCGGGTCGCCGACAGGGAGCGCGCCGGCCTTGGCGGCCAGGCGTTCCACGAAGTCGTCGTAGAGCCGGTCGGCGACCAGGTGGCGGCCGGTGGTCATGCAGATCTGGCCCTGGTGGAAGAACGACCCCCAGGCGGCCAGGTTGACCGCCTCGTCCACGTCGGCGTCGTCCAGCACCAGCAGCGCGGAGTTGCCGCCGAGCTCCAGGTGGGCGCGCTTGAGGTGCTTGCCGGCCAGCTCGCCGATGCGGCGGCCGACGGCGGTCGAGCCGGTGAAGGAGATGACCCGCACGTGCGGGTCGGTGATCAGCGCCTCGCCGACGTCGGGGCCGCCCGGCAGCATCTGCAGCACGCCCGGCGGCAGCCCGGCCTCCTCGAACACGCGGGCCAGCAGCGTGCCGCCGGTGACCGCCGTCCGGGGATCCGGTTTGAGCAGGACGGCGTTGCCCAGCGCCAGCGCCGGGGCGACCGAACGGACGCCGAGGATGATCGGCACGTTGAACGGCGAGATCACCGCCACCACCCCGGCCGGGACGCGCCGCGCCAGCGACAGCCGAGGCTGCTCCGACGGCAGCAGCTCGCCGATCGCCCGGCCGGGCAGCGACGCCGCCTCGTAACACTCCTCGGCGGCCACGTGCAGCGCGAAGCCCGCCATGCCGGGTACCGCGCCGACCTCGCGCACGTTCCAGCCGCTGATCTCGTCGGCGTGCCGCTGCCACAGGTCGCCCGCCCTGCGCAGGACGGCGGCGCGCGCGGTGTGCGGCAGGGCGGCCCACTCGCGCTGCGCGGCGGCGGCGCTCGCGGCGGCCTCGGCGACGTCCTCGGGGGTCGCCAGCCCCATCCGGCCGAGCTCGCCGCCGGTGGCGGGCTCGACCACGGCGTAGTGGCCGCCGCGGGCGGGGGCCCAGGTGCCGTTCTTGAAGATGTTCGCCTGCCAGGTGACGGTGTCGAGCAGTCCCACGGGCGGTTCCTCCTTGGGTGAATGGGTGTTCAGGGGCGGGGCAGCGGTGGGGTCAGGTTCTCGACGAGGCGGGCGGCGGACAGGACGGTCGCGTCCCGCCCGGCGGCCCCCGCGAGCTGCAGCCCGACGGGCAGGCCCTCGCCCGCGAGGGCGAGCGGCACCGAGACGGCGGGCAGCCCGGCCGCGTTGAAGATGGAGGTGAGCCGCGTCAGGACCAGCTCGATGGGCCACTCCCGGCCCGCCACCCTGACGCTCATCGCCCCGATCGGCGGCGCGGTGACCGGCACGGTCGCGCAGGCCACCACGTCGCAGGAGGCCAGCGCCCGCCGCAACACGGCCACCATGCGCCCCACGGCGGCCTCGTCCAGCGCCGCCTCCTCGTCGGCGGGCGGCGGCATCCGCATCAGCTCCGCGACGTCCGGCCCGAACAGCTCAGGGTCACGCTCGAACGCGTCCCGGTGAAAGCGGCCCGCCTCGGCGTGGATCCGCCCGAGCACCGCTCCCGGCAGCCGCGGCTCGTCCGGGACGACCACGTCCGCCACCCGCACGCCGTGCGACTCCAGCCGCGCGCGGGCGACCGCGAGCGCCGCCCGCACGCCCAGGTCGAGCACGTCCTCGAACCAGCCGCCGAGCCACCCCACCCGCAACCCCGACGACGGCGGCGGCGGTGCGGCGCCGCCGTTGGAGAAGGCGGTCATCAGCCTGGCGACGCCGTCCACCGTCGGCGCCAGCACCCCGAGGTGGTCCAGCGTCGGCGCCAGCGGCATCACCCCGTCGAGAGGGATGAGCCCCCGGGTCGGCTTGAACCCCACGCACCCGCTCAGCGCGGCCGGGATCCGCACGCTGCCCGCCGTGTCGGACCCGAGCGCCCCCAGGCAGCTCCCGGCGGCGACGGAGGCCGCCGACCCGCCGGACGAGCCGCCCGGGATGTGCCCCCGCCGGTACGGGTTGTGCGTCGCCCCGAAGAACGGGCTGTCGGTGCGCCCGCCCCAGGCCAGCTCGTGCGTGGTGTGCTTGCCCAGGATCACGACCCCGGCCGCCAGCAGCGCCCGCACCGCGCCCGCGTCCCGCGCGGGCACGTGCCCGGTGAAGCGCGGCGACCCGTACCCGGTGGGGACGCCCGCCGTGTCGATCAGGTCCTTGATCCCGACGGGCAGCCCGTGCAGCGGCCCGCGCGGCGGCTCCCCGGTGAGCGCCGCCGCCCGCGCCCTGGCCCGCTCGGCCGTGACCGTGGCGTAGGCGTGCAGCCGAGGCTCGGTGACCTCGATCGCGGCCAGCATGCGCTCGGTCACCTCGGCGGGCGACTCACGCGGGGTCACGTGGCCCCCGTACGAGATAGCCGATCGGGAACAGGCTCAGCCCCCGCGCCAGCCCCCACAGCCCGCGCGGCAGCCACAGCGCCGCGGCGATGCCGACGAGGCCGAGCAGCACCAGGTACCAGGACCCGAAGTCGGCCAGGAGCTGCTGCAGCCCGAAGAAGATGACCGCGCCGATCAGCGGCCCCTCGATGGTGCCGATGCCGCCGATCACCACGATGAAGATCATGTAGGCCGACCACTGCACGCTGAAGACCGAGTCGGGGTTGACGCTGAGCGAGCTGACCGTGATCACCCCGCCGGCCGCGCCGCACCCGGCCGCCGAGACGAGGTAGACCAGCAGCTTGGCCCGCCGCACGTCGATGCCGGCGGAGGCCGCGGCGGTCTCCTCGTCGCGCACGGCCATCAGCGACAGGCCGAGCCGGCCGCGCAGCAGCAGGTAGCAGCAGCCGATCGTGGCCAGCGCCAGCCCCAGCGCGACCCAGTACGTCAGCGCCCCGCGCAACGTCTGGTCGATCCCGGACAGCCCGGTCAGCCCCTTGCCGCTGGCGCCGCCGAGGCTGTCCACCCGCACGACCAGCAGCCGGTAGACCTCGGCGATCACCCAGGTGCCGACGGCGAAGTAGTCGCCGCGCAGCCGGAAGGCCAGCCACGAGGTGGGCAGCGCGAACACCGCGCACGTCACGGCGGCCAGCGGCACCGCCAGGTACGGCTGCACGCCCAGGTCGGCCAGCGCGATCACGCTGTAGGCGCCGATGCCGAGGTAGGCCTGCTGCCCTACCGACACCAGCCCGCCGAACCCGGCCAGCAGGTTCCACATGCTCGCCAGCGCGATCAGCACGAACAGGTTGATCAGCGTGTCGGTGACGGTGGAGAACACCAGGAAGGGCAGCGCCGCCAGCAGCGCGGCCACGGCCACCAGTCCGCCGGCCGACACCTTGGAGGCCCGGCCGGCCCTGCTGACGTGCACGTTCCGCGCCGCGGTGGCGCCGAGGAGGTGGGAGATCGTCATGCGGTACGTCCCGCGAGCAGACCCTGCGGCCGGAAGGCCAGCACGGCGAGGAAGATCAGATGACCGGCGAGCAGGGTCAGCGCGGGATCGACCTGCGCGCTCACCGACTGGGTGACGCCGAGCACCATGCCGCCGAGCAGGGTGCCCCACAGCGAGCCGAGCCCGCCGATGACGACCGCCTCGAAGGCGAAGATCAGCCGGGACGGCCCGATCGACGGGTCGAAGGAGGACCGGATGGCGAACATCAGCCCGGCCAGCGCCACGGTCGCGAACGCGATGGCGGTGGCGACGCCGTAGACGTGCCTGCTGTCGGCGCCCATGAGGCTCGCGGTCTCCCGGTCGTCGGAGGCGGCGCGCAACATCCGGCCCAGCCCGGTCCGCGCCAGGAACAGCCCGATGCCGATCAGCGTGGCGCAGGCCAGCAGGAACGTGGTCAGCGCCAGGTAGCCGATCGAGATCGCGCCGTTGATCGTGAACGAGCCCGTCGCGAAGGCGCCGCCGTCCAGCGTGCGGGTGTCGGCGGAGAACAGCTCAAGCAGCACGTTCTGCAGCACGATCGACAGCCCGAACGTGACCAGCAGCGTGGCCAGCGGCCCCGACGCCAGGCTGCGCTGCAGCAGCACCCGCTGCGTCAGGTAGCCCAGCACCGCGAACAGCGGCACCGTGATCACGATGATCGCCCACAGGGGCAGCCCTGTCCCGCTGACCAGGGCCAGGGCCAGGAACGACGCGACGACCGCGAGGTCACCGTGGGCGAGGTTGACGATCCGCATGACGCCGAACATCAGCGACAGCCCGGTGGCGAACAGCGCGTACAGGCCGCCGAGCAGCAGCCCCTGGACGATGGCGTTGAGCCAGCCCATGTCAGTGGGATCCCTCCTGTGCGATGCCGAAGTAGGCGTGCTCGACCTGCTCCGCGGTCAGGTCGCCCGGCCGGCCGCGCAACACGGAGCGGCCTTCGAGCAGGCAGTGCACGCGGTCGGCGACCCGCATGGCCTGGGTGACGTCCTGCTCGACGATCAGCGCGGTGGTGCCCGCGCCGACGATCCGCGGCAGCGTCTCGTAGATGCGGCGCACCACCACCGGCGCGAGCCCCAGCGACAGCTCGTCCACCAGCAGCAGCTCGGGGTTGGACAGCAGCGCCCTGCCGATGGCGACCGCCTGCTGCTCGCCGCCGGACAGTTGCGCCGCGTTCTGGTCGCGGCGCTCGGCCATCCACGGGAACAGCTCGTGCACGGCCGCGACTGTCCACGGTCCTGTCCGCTTGCGGTACGCGCCGACCAGCAGGTTCTCCTCGACCGTCAGGGACGGGAACAGCCGCCGCCCCTCCGGCACCAGGGCGATGCCCGCGGGCACCCGCTGATGGGCGGGCAGCCGGGTGATGTCACGTCCGCGCAGGTGGACGGTGCCGGACGTGGGCGGGTTCAGCCCGGCCAGGGCGCGCAGCAGGGTGGACTTGCCCGCCCCGTTCGCGCCGATGATGGCCAGCACCTCGCCCTCGTCCACGTCCAGGCTCAGCCCGTCCACCGCGCGGAGCTGCCCGTGGTGCACGGTGAGGTCGCGGATCGACAGCAGCGTCACGAGCCCTCCTCCTCGCCCGGCAGCCCGGTCTCGGGTCCCGCGCCCAGATACAGCTCGCGCACCCGCCGGTCGGCGAGCACGCGCAGCGGCTCGCCGTCGGCGACCACGTCACCGCCGGCCAGGCAGATCATCCGGCCGACGGTCCTGATCAGCGCGTGCACGACGTGCTCGATCCAGACGATGCCGAGCCCCTCGGCGTGCAGGTCCTTCACGACGGCGACCAGCTCCAGCACCTCCGGCTCGGTCAGCCCGCCGGCCACCTCGTCCAGCAGCAGCAGCCGCGGCCCGGTGCCCAGGGCGCGGGCCACCTCCAGGCGCTTGCGCGGCAGCAGCGCGAGCCGTCCCGCCGGGGTGTTGGCCACCTCCGCCAGGCCGGTGCGTTCCAGCACGTTCATCGCGTGCGCCTGCGCCCGCCTGCCCTTCAGCGCGGCGCCCTGGTGGGCGCAGACGAGCACGTTCTCGAAGACGGTGAGGTGCTCGAACGGGCGCGGCACCTGGAAGGTGCGGCCGATCCCGGCCCTGGTGCGGGCGTGCGGCGGGACGCCGGTGACCTGCCGGCCCTCCAACCACACGGCGCCGCTGTCGGGCCGCAGGTCGCCCGCGATCATCGCGAACAGGGTGGACTTGCCCGCGCCGTTCGGCCCCACGATGCCGAGCGCCTCGCCCGGCTGCACGGACAGGGTCAGGTCCCTGGCGACGGTCACCTTGCCGAAGCTCTTGCTGATGCCGTCGAGGCGCAGCAGCGGTGTGGTGGTCATCACGCGTTGGTGGGCCGCAGGTCGCCGCCGACGGGGACGTCCTTGTTCGCGCTGTTGTCGACGATGACCACGTCCCAGGGGAACTTCTCGCCCTTGCGCCACTGGCCGCCGACCGGGTGCATGAGCGCGATGCCGGGCTGCGGGCCGGTGGTGAAGTCGAGGTTGCCGCTCATGCAGCCGAGCTTCATGCCGCGCAGCTTCGAGGCGACCTCGTCGCGGTCCTTGGGGTCGCCCGCCTCCTTGAACGCCTGCACCGCGATCTCGAACAGCGAGTAGACCGAGCCGAGCGCCTGCGTCCACTGCTTGCCCGAGGAGGCGGCGAAGTCGTCGGCGAGCTGCTTGGCGCTCTTGCCGTCCAGCGTGGACTTGTAGGGGTGGGCGGGGCTCCACCAGATGTCGGTGGCGAGGTTGTTCGTCAGCTCGCCGAGCGCCTCCGCCTCGGACGGGAACAGCATGACCTTCGCGACGGTGGCCAGCTTCGGCTTGAACCCCTGCTGCTGGGCCTGCTTCCAGAAGGTCTGGAAGTCCGGCGGGATGGGGGTGCAGGTGAACAGCTCGGCCTCCGACTCCTTGAACGTCGCGATCTGCGCCGTGAAGTCGGTGGCCCCGTTCTGGTACGCGCCGCCGTCGATCGGCGTGTAACCGGCCTCCTTCATCATCGGGGACAGCCCCTTGCGGAAGGCGTTGGCGTCGGTGTCGTTCGGCCACAGCGCCGCGACGTTCTTGTTCGACACGTCCATGCGCTGCCACATGGGCACGAAGCAGTCGGCGAACTCCTGCATGCCGAAGAAGAACAGCGTCGTGTACGTGAAGCCCTGCCCCTCCTTGCCGCCCCTGCCGTTCCACCACGCCTCCCAGGGGGCGATCGTGGTGACGTTCGGGATGCCGTTGGCCTCGCACTGGTCGGCGACCGGGTTGGTGGTGTCGGGCGTGGACGAGCCGACGATGAGGTCCACCTTGTCGCTGTTGATGAGCTGCCGGGTGACCTCGGTGGCGCGCTGCGGGTTCGACTGGGTGTCCTTGACGACGATCTCGATGCGGCGCTTCTTCCCGCCCGCGGTGAAGCCGTTGCGCAGCGCCTCCTGGACCTGCTTGACCACGAAGTTGTCGGCGGTGGCGAACCCGGCCAGCGCGCCCGTCTGCGGGCTGACGTAGCCGATCTTCAGCACGTCGGACGCCGAGTCGCCCGCGCCCCTGATCCCGCCGCAGGCGCCTGCCAGCGAGACGCCGCCGACGGCGGCGGCCGTTCTGAGGAAGGAACGGCGGTTCATGCCGCCCGTCACGGTTTCGCTCACGACAACTCCTGTTCGCCGCGGCGTCCGGAGGGGGGATGACCTGCCGCGGTTGCTCTGGGGGGTGACCGCCGCGCGGCCGGAGCCTCACGGGCCGGGCGGCGGAAAGTTGAGGTGACGCTACGTTTGGCGCCACACCAGGGCAACAGGTGGTTCCGAGGGTTAGAACGCGACTTTCCTCAGCGGAACACTGCCTCCTCGGGGACGGTGCGCTTCGGCTCTCGCCGGGACCGTGCGCTTCGGAGACCTCAGCGGCGGTGGCGGTGGCGGCGGTGGCGGTGCCGGGAGGTGGTGGCGGTGCGGTGCCGGGAGGCGGCGGCGGTGGCGGCGGTGGCAGCGCCGGGAGGCGGCGGCGGGGGCGCCGGGAGGTGGCGGTGCGGCGCGGGCGATCTCAGGGGCGGTGGCCGAGGCGGCGGGTGATCTCAGGGGCGGTGGCCGAGGCGGCGGGAGATCTCGGCGGCGGTGCGCCGCAGCGGCGGCTCGATGCGGGCCGCCAGCGCCTCCACCGCCGTGGGCGCGACCGTCAGGTGCACGGCCACGTTGACCGCCGCGACCACCTCGCCCGAACGGTCGCGCACCGGCGCCGCGAACGAGCGCAGCCCCGGCGCCAGCTCCTCGTCGTTGACCGCCACCCCGCTCTGGCGCACCTTGGCCAGCGCCGCCGTGAGCTGCTCCCTGTTCGTGATCGTCTTGGGGCCGCGCCGCGCCATGTCGGTGTGGTCGAGGATCTGCCGCAGCGCCGCCGCGTCCTTGAAGGCCAGCAGCGCCTTGCCCATCGACGTGCAGTACGCCGGCAGCCTGGAGCCCACGTGCAGGTTCAGGTCCATGGCCAGCGAGCTGCGCCGGCCGCTGCGGCGGCGGTCGACGTAGACGATGTCGGGCCCGTCGCACAGCCCCATGCTCACGGTGTAGCCGGTCTCGTCCGCCAGCGCCTGCAGCAGCGGCCCCGCGACCCTGCCCAGCTCCATGGAGTCGATCGCGGCGAAGCCCAGGTCGGCGGCGCGCGGCCCGAGGAAGTACTTCTTGGTCTCCGGGTCCTGCTGCATGTAGTCGAGCTTGGTCAGCGTGGCGACGTAGCGGTGGGTGGTGCTCTTGTTCAGGCCCACCGCCCTGGCCAGGTCGGCGATCCCGAGCACGGAGCGGCTGCCGGTGAAGGCGGACAGGATGCGCAGCCCGCGTTCCAGCGACACGGAGAACGAGGCGTCCGCGGCCGTGCGGCCGCGCGGGCGGGGGGAGTCGTCGTCGGTCACAACGGTCAGAATAAGGTCTGGGTGTTTGAGATATTCGAACGTCGCTGGGAACGCCGCCGCGGTGGTGGCACCCTTACGAGCCGGGCGTGACGACGACACGAGCGAGGAGAGACGAGCCTGATGGCCGGAGCGCAGCTCATCGGGGGCGGCTGGGACAGGCCGCGGATCGGCCACTTCATCGGCGGGCAGTGGTGCGACGCCGTGTCAGGGCGCTGGTACCAGAACCGTTCCCCGTGGTCCGGCGCGACGCTCGGCGAGGTCGCCGCCGGTGACGGCGAGGACGCCGACAGGGCCGTCGCCGCCGCCCACGAGGCGTTCGGCGGGTGGGCCCGGGCGCTGCCGGGGCAGCGGCAGCAGGTCTTCCTGCGCGCCGCCGCCGTCCTGGAGCGGCGCGGCGCGCAGGTGCTCGGCGCGCTGGCCGCCGAGACCGGCTGCGGCCGGCACTTCGGCGAGATCCAGCTCGACTTCGCGGTCAAGCTGCTCCGCCAGGCCGCCCACCTGGCCTACCAGCCGGCGGGCGAGCTGCTGCCGTCCGACGTGGCGGGCACCCAGGCGATGGCCGTACGCCGCCCGGTGGGCGTGGTGGCGGCCATCGCGCCGTGGAACGCCTCGCTCACCCTGTCGGGCAGGGCCGTGGTCGGGCCGCTCGCGCTCGGCAACACCGTGGTCCTGAAACCGTCCGAGGAGTCCCCGTACACCGGGGGAGCGCTGTGGGCGGAGATCCTCCAGGAAGCGGGCCTGCCCGCCGGCGCGCTCAACGTCGTCACCCACGCGCCCGGCGAGGCCGGCGCGGTCGCCGACGCGCTGCTGGCCGCCCCGCTCGTCAAGCGCATCAACTTCACCGGCTCCACCCCGACCGGCAGGCGGCTCGCCGAGAAGGCCGGCCGTCATCTGAAGCGCGTCGTGCTGCAGCTCAGCGGCCAGAACCCGCTCATCGTCGCGGGCGACGCCGACCTCGGCTACGCGGTCGACGCGGCCACGTTCGGCGCGTTCGTCCACCAGGGGCAGGTGTGCATGTGCGCCCGCCGCGTCTACGTCGAGCGCCCGCTGGCCGCCGAGTTCGCCGAGCGGTTCGCGGCCAGGGTGGCGGCGCTGCCCACCGGCGACCCCGCCGACCCCGCCACCGTCGTCGGCCCCGTGATCAACGAGTGGGCGCTGGCCCTGCTCGACCGCCGGGTCAAGGAGGCCGTCGGGCTCGGCGCCCGCGTCCTGGCCGGCGGCGTGCCCGCGCCGCCCTGCTACCCGGCCACCGTGCTCACCGGCGTCCCGGACGAGGCGGAGATCGCGCAGGGCGAGACGTTCGGGCCGGTGGTGGTGCTGGAGGAGGTCGAGTCGGCCGAGCACGCCGTCGCCCGCGCCAACGCCTCCGACTTCGGGCTCGTCGCCTCGGTCATCACCGGCGACAGCCGCCGCGGCCTGCGGCTGGCCGCCGCGCTGGACGTCGGCATCGTGCACGTCAACGACCAGCCCGTCAACGACGAGCCGCACATGCCGTTCGGCGGGGTCAAGGACAGCGGGTGGGGGCGGTTCGGGATGGGGTTCGCGGCGGAGGAGTTCTGCGAGCTGCAGTGGGTGACCGTCCGCGACCAGGACCGGGCCTTCCCCTTCTGAGGACGCGAAGGTGGCGCGGCGGCCAGGAGGTCGCCGCCGCGCCACAAGCCGCGGGTGGGTCAGCTCGCGCTGCAGGAGACCGTCGGCCAGGTGTAGTTGCCGTTGTGCTGGATGGTGACGCCCCAGTTGTTGCCGCTGCCGTTCGGCCTGGCGGTGAGCACCTGGGCGCTCGGGTAACTGGCGCTGATGTTCCAGGTGGACAGCACCTTCGCGGGGGAGGGCACGTTCATCGTGACGGTCCAGTTGCTGGAGCCGCTGACCGAGACGTTCAGGTTGTAGCGGTCGCTCCACTGCTGGCCCGCGGAGAGCGTGGCGGTGCAACCCCCGCCGCCGCCACCGCCCCCACCACCGCCACCGCCACCGCCGCCTCCGCCGGAGGAGCCGCCGACCGTGATGTTGGAGCTGCCGCTGCTCTGGTAGCCCTCGGTGGCGAGGATCTGGTAGTCGTGGCTGCCCAGGCTCATGCCGTAACGCGCCCACGCGTCGAAGTGGTTGCCGGCCGTGATGGTGCCGCCGGTCTTCTTCGACTGGCGCACGCTCCAGTACTGGTTGAAGGTGCGGGTGCCCTCGATGGACGGGGCGTTGTACCTGGTCGTCTGGTAGATGTCGTACGTGCCGCCGTCAGTGGTGACCGTGCCCTTGAACGTACCGGTGGGCCGGTAGGTGCCCCAGTTGTCGACGATGTAGTACTCGATGAGCGGGTTCCTCGTCCACCCGTACAGGGTCAGGTAGGCGTTGCCCGACGGGTTGAAGCTGCCCGAGTAGCTCACCGTCCTGCGGCCGCCCGGGTTCCAGCCCTTGCCTGCCACGAAGTTGCCGGTGTTGCGCCACGAGGTGCTGTAGTTGCCGCCGGACCCCAGCTCCATGGACACGGTGCCCTGGCTGTCGGTCCAGAACGAGTAGAAGTACCCGTTGTTGGTGCCGGTCTGGTTGGTGGTGATGGCCGCGTGCGCGACGCTGGGCAGCATCGCGACGGCCAGCGCGGCGGCCACGGCGCAGATCCGGGCTGCGAGCCGCCTGGTTCGGTGGGGGGCGTCGTTCATCTGCGTGCTTCCTTCTCGTGAAGGCGGGCATCGACGAAACTATCGGAACAGTGGCGAAAGTATCAGGCGGGTTGCGGTGAGCTGTCAATGAATCCCGTCAAGATGTGAGGCTGCTGACCGGCGGCATGGCTGCCTGGCAGGGCATCTCGGCCGTGAAAATTTCAATGCCACTCCGAAACTTGCTATTGCGCTTGTATTTCCTAGGAGCATTAGGTAGAAACTAATGGCTCTAGGAAAGGGGTGAAGCGCCTTGGCGCGCATGGGGCTGACGACCGAGCGGGTGACGCTCGTCGGAGCCGAGCTGGCGGACGAGGTCGGGTTCGAACACGTGACCATGTCCGCGGTGGCCCGGCGGCTCGGGGTGAAGGACGCCAGCCTGTACGCGCACGTCCGCAGCCTCGACGACCTGCGAGGACGGATCGCGTTGCTGGGCGCCGACGAGAAGACCATCCGCATCGCGGAGGCCACCGCCGGGCGGGCCGGCAGGGACGCGCTCGTCGCGTACGCGAACGCGTGGCGCGGCTACGCCCACGACCACCCCGGCCGCTACACCGCCACGCAGCTCCCGATGGAGATCGACCCCGAGCTGGTCGCCCGGGCTTCGGGGCCGCGGCGCGCGATCGAGCTGACCTACAGCATGTTGCGCGCGTACGAGCTGGTCGAGCCCGACCTGACGGACGCGGTCCGGCTGATGCGCAGCACGCTGCACGGGTTCGTCAGCCTTGAGGCGGCGGGCGGCTTCGCGCACGCGCGGCCGGCGGAGGCCACCTGGCTGCGCTGCCTCGACGCCCTGCACACCCTCCTGGAGCACTGGCCCGCAGGCGACACCTCAGAAGGAGATCCAGCATGACCAGCCCCACCGTCGGCCACCTGCGAGTGGACGGCGCCGACCTGCGTTACGAGGTGCGCGGCAGCGGCCCGCTCCTGCTGCTCATCCCCGGCGGCACGGGCGGCGCGTCCTCCTTCGACGGCGTCGCCGGCGACCTGGCCGGCGAGTACACCGTCGTCACCTACGACCCGCGCGGCCTGACCCGCAGCCCGCTCGACGACCCCGAGGCCCGGCAGTCGGTCGCGCAGCACGCCGATGACGCGTTCCGGCTGCTGGAGCTACTGTCTCCTGGGGAGCCCGCCCTGGTGGCCGGGTGCAGCTCCGGGGCGATCGTCGCGCTGCACCTGCTCGTCACCCATCCGGAGCGGGTCCTGCGCGTGGTGGCGCACGAGCCGCCGGTGGTGGAGGTGCTGCCGGACGCCGCCGACCACCGGGCGCTGCTCGCCCGGGTGGACGAGACGTTCCGGACGGAGGGCCTGATGCCCGCGGCGGCCCTGTTCGCGGCGGGCCTGCGCCGCCCCGGCGACGAGCCCCCCACCCCAGAGCCCGCCCCTGCTTACCAGCCCGCCTCCGAGCAGCCCGCCGCCCGTCCGGAGGCTGAGCTGCCTCCCGAGGCGGCGGGGCGGGCCGAACGCACGATGGCGGACATGCCGTACTTCCTCGGACGGATCGTGCCGAGCTTCATGGCCTACACCCCCGACGTGGAACGCCTCCACACCCTCTCCGACCGCCTCGTCCTGGCGGCGGGCGAGGAGTCGCGCGGCGAGCTGCCCTACCGCCCCGCCGCCTTCCTGGCCGACCTGTTCGGCACGGAGCTGGTGCACTTCCCTGGCGGCCACGTCGGCCTCACCACCCACCCCGCCGAGTTCGGCGCCCTCCTCCGCAAGGTGCTGACCGCATAGGCAGAACCTGCAAACGGTTGCACCCCCGATCCAGGGCCGATGTGCCGCACACCCCTGGATCAGTGCAAGGGGTTGACATAGCATCCGGGATGTCTCGAACCGGTGCCGGTCAGGAAGGCCCCCCGATGCAGAGCCGTTCATGGAGCCGCCGCGACGCCTTGCGCGCCCTGGCCGCATCCGCCACCGCCGTCCCCCTCACACTGAACGGGGGAGAGGCGCAGGCGTTATCCGACCCGTGGGCACGAGCCAACCGCATCGCGGCCAAGGTACGCGGCCCGAAGTTCCCCCACCGCCGGTTCGACATCCGGAAATATGGTGCCGTAGGGGATGGGGTGACGGACTGCACGGCGGCCATCCGTACCGCGATCAAGGCCTGCAACGCGGCGGGCGGCGGCCACGTGGACGTCCCGGAGGGCCGGTTCCTGACCGGCGCCGTGCACCTGCTGAGCAACGTCGACCTGCACGTGGCCGAGGGCGGCACGTTGCTGTTCAGCACCGACCCGAAGGCGTACCTGCCGCTGGTGCTGACCAGGTTCGAGGGCGTCGAGCTGCTCAACTACTCGCCGCTGATCTACGCCTACGGGCAGCACGACATCGCCGTGACCGGAAAGGGCGTGCTCGACGGGCAGGCCGACGACGACCACTGGTGGCCGTGGAAGGGCTCGGGCGACCACGGCTGGGAGCCGGGGGAGCCGCGCCAGGCCGAGGCCAGGGCCGCCCTGTTCGCGCAGGCCGAGCAGGGCGTGCCGGTCGGGCAGCGGGTGTACGGCGAGGGCGGCTACCTGCGCCCGTCCTTCATCCAGCCCTACCGGTGCGGCAACGTGCTGGTCGAGGGCGTCACGATAGTCAACTCGCCGATGTGGGAGATCCACCCCACCCTGTCGGAGAACGTGCTGGTCCGCGGCGTCACCGTCCGCACGCACGGCCCGAACAACGACGGCTGCAACCCCGAGTCCAGCCGGCTGGTGGTCATCTGCGACTGCACGTTCGACACCGGCGACGACTGCATCGCGATCAAGTCGGGCCGCAACGCCGACGGCCGCCGCGTGAACGTGCCCAGCGAGCACATCCTGGTCGAGGGCTGCACGTTCCGCGAGGGGCACGGCGGCCTGACGATCGGCAGCGAGATGTCCGGCGGCGTGCGCGAGGTGTTCATCAGGGACTGCACGATGTCCAGCCCGGACCTGGACATCGCGCTGCGCTTCAAGACCAACTCCGTGCGGGGCGGCTTCATCGAGGGCCTGTACGCCAGGGACCTGGAGATCGGCCAGGTCGGCGGCTCGGTCATCGACGTCAACTTCAACTACGAGGAGGGGCCGGGGCACGGTTTCAACCCGGTGGTGGGCGGGATCGACGTGCGCGGCATGACCGTGCGGACCGCCAACCGGGCGCTCAACCTGCGCGGCTACGCCGACGCGCCGATCCGCGGCGTCACGCTGACCGACGTGGACTTCGGCGCCATCGCGACGCCCAGCGTGGCCGAGCACGTCGAGGGCCTCGTCCTGCGGAACGTGCTCGCCAACGGCGCGCCGCTGGTCATTCCCTGACGGATTGACAACTCCCTTGTAAAAGCCGACACTCGCGGCACCCGCGTGAATGCCCGGTCAGCCTGCTGCGCGCTGATGTTAGCGCTATCAGCATTTCCCTCGGAAACAAGGTGATCGACCATGGGAACGACATGCTTACGCGCCGCCGGTGCCGTCCTGCTCACCGTCCTCGCCTGGAGCCTGCACGGCACCACCCCCGCCCCCGCCCACGCCGCGACGACCGACTTCCGCGGCGTCAACTGGGCCGACGAACGCGACAACTTCGTGGACGGCGTGCTCGTCCTCGGCGGCCTGAGCACCTCCGACAGCTACGCGACGACGCAGGCCAAGGCCGACCGGATCCTGTCCGGCTTCCAGGCCAACCTCGGCGCCAACACCGTCCGACTGCCCGTCAACCACGCCACCGTCTCCGGCGCGTACTGGAACTCCTACACCGGCGCCATCGACACCGCCGTGAGCAAAGGCATGAAAGTCATCCTGAGCTACTGGGAAAGCGCCGGTTCGCGTAATGGCACGGTGGACGACCTCGGCCAGTTCTGGTCCATGTGGCAGACCATCGTCGCGAAATACGGCGGCACCTCGCTCGTGCATTTCGAGCCGATGAACGAACCCTACGCCTACAGCGACGCCGACTGGAAGAACCTCGCCGCCCAATGGCTGAGCAATCACCCGGGCGTCCCGCGCGGCCGGGTCATCATCAGCGGCGCCGGCTACAACCAGCGGCTCATCACGATCGGCAGCGACAGCCGCTTCGACGGCACCCTCATCTCCCGCCACATCTACCAGTTCTTCGACACCGCCCGCACCACCGAGGACTCCTGGCGCGAAGCGCTGCGCACCAGCGTCGGCAGCTACGCCGGCCGCGTCGTCATCACCGAATGGGGCGCGCCCATGACCGACGGCCGCGACTACAACGCCCCCGGCGACGGCGACAGCTTCGTCGCGTTCGTCCGTGGCGTGGCGGCCGAGGCCCGCGCCCTGCAACTCGGCACCGTCTACTGGCCGGGCGTGCGCCCCAACGACTGGTACCGCCTGCAGACGATCAACGGCACGGGCACCGCACTCTCCCTCACCACGACCAGCGCCTCGGGCCGCGACCAGCTCCGCCAGTCCTGGGGCCTGGACGCCGCGACCCCGTACCACCGCGTCACCGCCCGCCACAGCGGCAAGGTGATGGACGTCGTCAGCGCGTCCACGGCGAACAACGCCGAGATCAAGCAGTACACGTGGAACGGCGGCGGCAACCAGAAATGGCTCTTCCAGGACGCCGGCGGCGGCTACTTCCGCCTGATCAGCCAGAACAGCGGCAAGTGCCTGGACGTGGCCGGCGCCTCCACCGCCGACGGCGCCAACGTCATCCAGTACACCTGCGGCACCGGCGCCAACCAGCAGTGGCAGTGGGCGGCCACCGGCTCGTACTTCCAGCTCCGCGCCCGCCACAGCGGCAAGTGCCTGGACGTCGCCGGCGCCTCGACGGCCGACGGCGCCGACATCCACCAGTACACCTGCGGCACCGGAACCAACCAGCAGTGGTCCCGCGCCACCGCGCCCTGATACCACCGCGGGCGTACGCTCCGACCTGGTGATCGTGCACCCCTAGGGCGAACCCCCGAGGCTCCCGGCAGTACACGCGTACCCCGCCGTACGTGCGGCGACGTACGCCAGATGCCTCCCACAGCCCGACGCCGCCCGCCGCCGATTTCGCGAGTCTTGACCCAGACGCAACGAGATCGCCGACGAGGGAGCACGACATGAACACCGCCACCATGATCACCAAACTGTCCGGCTGGCTGGCCCGGCACAGCATCGACGTCCTGCGGGTCAGCCTCGGGCTGGTCTTCGTGGCGTTCGGCACGCTCAAGTTCTTCCCCGGGGTGAGCCCGGCGGAGGCGCTGTCGGTGGCCACGCTGGAGAAGCTGTCCCTGGGCCTGCTGTCGGGTTACGCGGCCCAGGCCGTGATCGCCGCCATGGAGGTCTTCATCGGCCTCACCCTGGTCACCGGCAAGCTGCTGAAGACCGGGCTGGTGGTGATGACGGGCGCGCTGGCGGGCTTCTTCGCGCCGTACGTGTTCTTCTTCACGAACCTGTTCCCCGGCGCGCCCACCCTTGAGGCCCAGTACATCTTCAAGGACATCGTGCTGGCGGCGGCGGCCATGGTGATCGGCGCCCGAGCCTTGGGCGCCCGCCTGGTTCCGGCGCGGGACCGGGTGGCGTGAACCCGCACAGAACGCGAACGGCCGCCGGGCCGCGAACCCCCGGCGGCCGTCTCTCATTCCGACGGCCGACCCCAGCCCCGACCGCCGGCCCTCAGCCCCGGCCCTCAGCCCCGGCCCTCAGCCCCACCCCTGCGACGGGCCCTCCGGCAGGTCCATCGACGCGAGCTTCTCCGGATCGACCACCACCCCGAGGTGCGCGATCCTGCCCTCGACCACGGTGAACGTCATGACCGACAACGGGCTGCCGTCCTCCCGCCACGACGCGATCGCGGGCAGGCCGTCCACGAGCACCCACCCGCCCCGCGTGGCCGCGCCGGCGGCCAGCTTCGCGCTGGAGGCGACCTCGGTGGCGCCGAGCGTGACGACCACGCCGCCGGGGGTGTCCACGGTGAGGGTCACCTCGGGGTCGAGCACCCGCAGCAGCCCCTCGAAGTCGCCGAGCCGGGCCGCCGCCAGGAAGGCCTGCACCGCCACCCGGTGCTCCCGCCCCGTGGACGCCGGCCGGTCGGTCGCCCGAACCTTCCTGCGGGCGCGGCTGGCCAGCATCTTGGCCGCGTCGGTGGACCTGCCGAGAATCTGGCCGATCTCGTCGAACGGCACCGCGAACAAATCGTGCAGCACGAACGCCAGCCGCTCGCTCGGCCCCAGCGACTCCAGCACGACCAGCAGCGCCAGCCCGACCGAGTCGGCGAGCGCCACGTCGTCCTCGGGCGCGCGGCCGTCGCCGGCCGTCACCTCCAGCTCCGGCAGCCGGTCGTCGAAGGACGCCTCGGGGCGGGACTGGCGTGAGCGCAGCACGTCCAGGCTGATCCGGCCGACCACGGTGGTCAGCCAGCCGGCGAGGTTGCCGATGGCCGCCGCGTCCTGGCGGGACAGCCGCAGCCAGGCCTCCTGCACCACGTCGTCGGCGTCGGCGTGCGAGCCGAGCATGCGGTAGGCGACCGCGCGCAGCCGGTCGCGCTGCGCCTCGAACGCCATGGCCACCAGATCCGCCGGGCTGCTGTCGGACATCTCGTTACCTTTCTACGAACTGCTCCGTCATGGGTGATGACGGACCCGGACGGGTTCACGTAACCGATGAAGGAGCACCAACGATGGAAGCACGTCTCAAGAGCCGGCCCAACGCCGACGTGACCACCGCGATCCAGCACCTGTACAAGGCGATCCACTCCGGCGGCGTCGAGCCGCTCCTGATCGACCTGGTCCACCTGCGGGTCAGCCAGATCAACGGCTGCAGCCCCTGCGTGTACGCCGCCGTCCACTCGGCCAGGAAGCACGGGGAGAGCGACGAGCGGCTGCACAGCGTGGCCGCCTGGCGCGAGACGCCGTTCTTCACGGAGGCGGAGCGGGCGGCGCTCGCGCTGGCCGAGGCCGCCACCCGGATCCAGGACGGCGCGCCGGGCGTCACCGACGAGATCTGGGACGCCGCCGCCGCGCACTTCGACGACCAGCAGCTCTCCTCGATCCTGCTGGAGGTGTCGCTGACCAACCTGTTCAACCGGATCAACCGGGCGACGGGGGAGCAGGCCGGGAAGACCTGGTAACTCGGCCCGGGCGGCCCGACGGGGCAGGCGGGTCGGCGGGGTCAGGCGGGTCGGCGGGCCGGGCCGGTCGACTCGCGCCAGATCACCCGCGTGATCGGCTCGTCGTCCTCCTCGGGCGCGGGCTCCCCCCGCAGCGCGGCCAGCAGCCGCGCCAGCACCCGCCGCCCCAGCTTCTCGTGATCGACGTCGACGGTGGTGAGCGACGGCGGCACGAACGCGGTGACGGGGTTGTTGTCCCACCCCGTGATGCTCAGATCCGCCGGCACCCGCCACCCCCGCTCCCACGCCCCCCGGATCGCCCCCGCAGCCACCAGATCGTTGGCCCCGATGACCGCCGTCACCCCACTGCCGGCGGGCAGCTCCAGCATGGCCCGCCGCGCCGCCTGCGCCGACCACTCGCAGTCGACGACCCCGTACGACTCCAGCCCCAGCCGATGCAGGGTGTCGAGGTAGACCTGCCTGCGCTCGCCCGCCGAAGCGTGCGCGTAGGCGCCCGCCAGGTGCAGGAACCGCCGGTGCCCGTACTCCGCCAGCCGCTCGATGATCGCGGCCATGTGGGAGGCGTCGGCGAGCTCACCCACCCCGCGCATGTGCTCGTCGTAGTCGGGTGACACGACGATCGGCACGCTCCCGGCGCGCTGGACGGGAAGCGTCATCGACGTCAGCGACAGGATGCCCTCGAACAGCCCGGAGTCCGACAGCTCCAGGGCCCGCTGCGACCACGTCTGCGGGGGGCCGCCGAGCGTGACGACCTCGACCACGTACCCGGCCTCGTGGGCCGACTCGGTCGCGCCCGCCAGCAGCTCCAGCGAGCTGACGGCGGTGCCGGTCGGCAGGAGGATCGCGAGCCGGCCGGTGCGGCGGTCGCGCATGGCGCGGGCGACGAGGTTGGGACGGTAGTCGAGCTGCTCGATGGCCGTCTTGATGCGCTCGCTGGTGGCCGGTTTCATGCCGTCGCCGTTGAACTTGAGGAAGCGCGACACCGTCTGGTGGGAGACGCCGGCGAGCCTGGCGACCTCCATGATGGTCGGCCGCTTCGTCGTCGCGCCCTGGCTCACGTGGTACTCCTGGCTCGTGCCGTCCTCTGGTAGGTACGGTACAGGCATTCCGTACCTCACTGATGAACGTTCACACTCACGGCTGCATGTCCGCCTTGACCCTGCGGGTGTACGTTCACTAGCGTCCTGAGATGAACGTTCACTTTTCACCTGAAGGACCTTCGTGACCCACCCCGTGGATCAGAACCCCACTGCCCCCGCCCCCGCGTCCCACACCAGCACCGAGCCGGGCGCCGGCGTGGTGCCGCAGTTCGACGCCCCGCCCCCGTCGCGCGCCCGCCGCCGTTACGCGGTCGCCGGCACCGGGCACCGCGCCGGCATGTACATCGACGCGCTGACCGGCGACCACGCCGACGTGGGCGAGATCGTCGCCTGGCTCGACCCGAACCCGGCCCGCATCGACTACTACGACGCTCACGCGGGCGCGCGCCTGGGCCTCGGCGGCCCCGCGAAGCTGCCCCGCCACACCCCGGACGACCTGGAGCGGATGGTCGCCGAGCAGCGCGTGGACGTCGTGATCGTCACCAGCCTGGACCGCACCCACGCCGAGCTGGTCGACCGGACGCTGCGCGCCGGCGCGGACGTCGTCGTCGAGAAGCCCCTGACCATCGACGTGGACGGCTGCCGCCGCATCACCCAGGCCGTCGCCGACACCGGCCGTGACGTCGTCATGACGTTCAACTACCGCTACGCGCCCCGCAACTCCACCCTGCGGGAGGTGATCGCGTCCGGCGCGATCGGCGAGGTCACCAGCGTGCACTTCGAGTGGGCGCTCGACACCGTCCACGGAGCCGACTACTTCCGCCGCTGGCACCGCGACAAGGCCAACTCGGGCGGCCTCCTCATCCACAAGGCCAGCCACCACTTCGACCTGATCAACTGGTGGCTCGACGACACCCCCGCCAAGGTCTACGCCTCCGCCGCGCTGCGCTTCTACGGCGACGAGAACGCCGCCGCCCGCGGCATGGGCGAGCGGCCGGAACGCGGCACAGGCACCCACGGCGACCCGTTCTCCCTCGACCTGCGCGCCGACCCCCGCCTCGACGCCCTCTACCTGCAAGCCGAGCAGCACGACGGCTACCGCCGCGACCAGGACCCCTTCGCGCCGGGCGTCACCATCGAGGACAACATCGCCGTCCTCGTCGACTACCGCCGGGGCGCGCGGCTCAGCTACTCCCTCAACGCGCACAGCCCGTGGGAGGGGTACCGGGTGACGGTCAACGGGACGGCCGGTCGCGCCGAGCTGGAGGTCGTCGAGCGCGGCTTCATCGAGCTGGACGCCGACGGCAACGCCGTCCTCGACCCGTCGGCCACGCCGCTCGGCGCGCACGACCCGCGGCGTCCCGAAGGCGAGCGTCTCGTCGTGCAGCGGCACTGGCAGCGGCCCGAGGAGGTGCCGATCCCGGCGGGCATCGGCGGTCACGGCGGTGGGGACGCCATCCTGCTCATGGACGTCTTCCGCCGCGACCTGCGCGTCGGCCCCGACCCGCTCGGGCGGGCCGCCGACTACCGCGACGGGCTGCGCGCGGTCGCCGTCGGCATCGCCGCCAACCAGGCCCTCCGTACGGGCCTGCCGGTGGTCGTGGACGAACTCGGCCTCGGCGCGGAAATCTGACGCCGACCGCTGCCGATCCCGGGGCGGGATGGGGCATGCTGCGCGAAGCCGCCACGCTCAGGCGCGCGAGCCGTGCCACGTGTGCGCGGCGCTGAGGTGTGGGCCGTGCTGCGCGTGTGCGGCGCTGAGGTGCGGGCCGTGCTCAGCGCGACCCGCCCCATCTCAGCGCGCGTGCCCTCCGGCAGCTCGCGACGCCTACTGATCGAGCACCCGCGTGAACCGGACCGCCTCCTCCCGATACCCCACAGCCGCATAGAACCGCCGCGCGGTCGCGTTCCCCGCCGCCGTCTCCAACGTCAGGTGACGCACCCCCCGCCCCCGCGCCCACTCCTCCGCCGCCCCCAGCAACCGCCGCCCCACCCCGCCCCGGACGGCGTGCGGCGCGACGACCAGCTCACCGATGTAAGCCTCGACGGGCCCGGTGAAGTGCCGGTGCGTGTTGACCGACACCAGCCCGACGACCTCACCCCCGGCCACGGCCACGAACACGGCCCCCCGCTGCTCGGGCGCGACGGGCGCGAAGAACCCGGCCAGCCACTGCCGGGCCGCCTCCACCACGGCGTCGGGATCGCGCCACTCCGCCACCCCCTCGCAGAGCCGGGCGGCGAGCTCCATGACGGCGTGCCGGTCCTCTTCTCGAACAGGCCGGATCTGGACGCTCATGCGCATCAGCATGTCACCCGGGTCAAACGGGTTGTCGTGCCATGACCCGCCGCGTCGCGGTCAGCTCTTGAGGCGGGCCAGGGAGGCGTCGAGGTGGGTGCGCATCGCCGCCGCCGCGCCCAGCGCGTCGCCCGACGCGATCGCGTCGCGGATCCGCCGGTGTTCGGCGAGCACCTGGTCGAGGTGCCCCGGGTCGGGTTCGGGCCCGGCGTACGGGCGGGTGATCGCACCGGCCCCCAGCGTGTCGAGCAGGTCGAGGTAGAACCGGTTGCCGGTGGCGGCGGCCACGGCACGGTGGAAGGCGAAGTCGGCCTCGACCGCGTCGCTGGCCCCGCCCCGCACGGCAGCCGTCCTGCGCAGGGCGGCGTCGACGGCGGCGAGCGCGGCGGGCGTGCGGCGGGCGGCGGCGAGCGCGGAGGCCTCCACCTCGATGCCGCGCCGCAGCTCCAGGAGGTGCACCCGATCCTGGGGGGTGCGCACGGTGCCGAGCGCGTGCGTGAAGTCCTGCGCGGCGGGCCTGGCCAGCACGGACGAGCCGCGCCCCCGCCGCGTCTCGACCAGCCCCGCCGCGCGTAGCCGGGAGATGGCCTCGCGGACGACGGTGCGGCTGACGTCGAACCGCACGGCCAGCTCGCCTTCGGACGGCAGCAGCGCGCCGGGCTGCCACTCCCCGCCGCCGATGCCGCGCCGCAGCTCGCCCTCCACCCGGTCGGCGAGGCTCGCCCCGTGATCGTCAGCCACGGTCCGGCCCCAGAATCTCGGCGGAGGAGGACAGCAGGTCGCGCAGCGCGGGCCGCCAGTCCCGTACGTGCTCGGGAAAGGCCCGTTCGAGCACGTCCAGCATGATCGAAACGGACGCGGAGGCGCCCGGGGAGGCGCCGAGCAGGGCGGCGAGGCCGCCGTGGGACGACGTCACCACCTCGGTGCCGAAGCCGGCGATAGAGCCCCGGCCGTTCACCCGCTTGACGACCTGCACCCGCTGCCCGGCGGTGACGAGCTGCCAGTCCCGCGCCCGCGCGTCCGGGACGAACCGGCGCAGCGCCCGCATCCGTCCGGCGTGGGTCTGGGTGAGCTGGCCGACGAGGTAACGCACCAGGTCGTGGTGGTGGCGGGCGGCGCCCAGGAGCGTGCCGAAGTTGTGCGGGTTCACCGATCGGGGCAGGTCGGACAGACGGCCGCGTTTGAGGAAGCGGGCGGAGAACGCGGCGAAGGGGCCGAACATCAGGTACGTGCGCCCGTCCACGACGCGGGTGTCGAGGTGCGGCACCGACAGCGACGGCGCGCCCGGCTCGGCGTGGCTGTAGACCTTGGCGTGGTGGCGGGCCACCAGATCAGGGTCGGCCGTGCGCAGGAACCGGCCGCTGATGGGGAAGCCGCCGTAGCCGCGCGTCTCGGGCACGCCGGCGCTCTGGAGCAGCGGCAACGTCCCGCCGCCCGCGCCGAGGAAGACGAACGGGGCGCGGACGACGTGGTCGCGCGCGCCGTGGAGGTCACGGACGCGCAGCAGCCAGGACCGCCCGTCGCGCCGCAGCGCCCGCACCTCGTGGCCGGTGCGCACGTCCCCGCCCAGGGCGGCGAACAGCCGCCGGGTGAGCACCCCGTAGTCGACGTCCGTGCCGCCACGGGTGCGGCAGACGGCCACCGGCTCGCCCTCGGGCCGCCCGTCGAACATCAGCGGGAGCCACCGCGCCATGACGCCCCTGTCGGCGGTGAACTCCATCCCCTCGAACAGCGGATGCCCGCGCAGCGCCGCGTGCCGCAGCCGCAGGTGTTCCACCCCGGCGGCGCCGTGGGCGAACCCGTAGTGCGGGACCGGCCGGATGAAGCCGGCGGGGTCGCCCAGCGCGCCCTCCTCGACCAGGCGCGCCCAGAGCTGCCGGGACAGCCTGAACTGCTCGGCCACCGTGACGGCGCCGCTCACGTCGATCGACCCGGCGCCGGTCAGCGGCGTGTAGTTGAACTCGCAGAGCCCGGCGTGGCCGGTGCCCGCGTTGTTCCACGCCGAGGAGCTCTCCAGGCCGAGGCCGTCCAGCCGTTCGAGGACGAGGATCGACCAGTCGGGCCGCACCCGCCGCAGCAGCACGCCGAGGGTGGCGCTCATGATGCCGCCACCCACCAGCACCACGTCGTACTTCACTGGACGTTCTCCTCCACGGCGGTACACAACCTGTCATACAGGACATTAGCCTGTATGACAGGTCGCCGCGTCAGCCGGTGCGGCAGGTGATCGAGGGCCAGGTCCAGGTGCCGTTGTGCTGGACGGTGAAGCCGAAGGTGTTGCCGCTGCCGTTCGGCCGCATCGTCATGACGTAGCCGGTGGAGTCCCACGAGGGGGTGCCGTTCCAGGTCGCGATGATCTTCTGAGGCGCTCTCAGGGTGACCGTGACGATCCACGAGCTGGAGCCCGAGACGGTCACCGACAGGTTGAACCGGTCGCTCCACTGCTGGCCCTGCGTGATCGTGGCCGTGCAGCTGCCGCCGCCGGGCGGCGGGGACGACGGCGGGTTCGAGCCGCCGTCGGGGGCGACGGCCCGGCCGGTGGCGGGGGAGATCATGCCGGCGCACAGGTTGCGGCTGCGCAGGTTCGCGGCGATCTGCGGGACGGCCGCCAGCGTCGTGGCGTACTGGTCGTGCATGAGGATGACCTGGCCGTTCTGCAGCCGGCCCGCGGCCTGGACGATCTGCGCCGTGCTCGCGCCGTTCCAGTCCTGCGAGTCGACGTCCCAGAGCACCTCGGTGAGTCCGAGCTGCTGCTCCACCGACCGCAGGGTGGCGTTGGTCTCCCCGTACGGCGGGCGGAACAGCCGCGGCGCCGAGCCCGTGGCCTGCTGGACGACCTGCTGGGTGCGCTGCAGCTCCGACGTCATCTGCGCGCTGCTGAGCTGCGTCATGTGCGGGTGCGACCAGCTGTGGTTGCCGATCCACATGCCCGCGTCCCGCTGCGCCCTGACCAGGCCCTGGTTGTTCTGGGCGTTCTGCCCGGTGTTGAACATCGTGGCGCGCAGGCCGTTCGAGGTGAGCGCGTTGAGCAGGTTGGCGGTGTTCCCGGCGTTGGGGCCGTCGTCGTAGGTCAGGCCGACGTAGCCGCCGCTGCAGTCGGCGGCGGCCCGGGTGCGGTCGGCGGCCAGGGCCGAGGTGGCGGTGACGGCCAGGCAGACGGCGAGGAGGGCGCCCAGGAGCCCGGCGGCGAGGGTGGAGCCGCGTTTCCGATCGGTCATCGCTGATCCCTTGATCGTTGGGGGGTGGCCTGCGGTCATTGTGAAGACGGCCCCGAAACGTGTCAACGATGGTAAGAAATATTTCGACATCAAGTGGCTTTGCGAAAGCATATGAGCTGCTAGATGCTTCCGAAACATTTCACAGCCCTCATGAAAGACTCATTCCAACGCCCTTGCGGGAGTGGAAGACTGCGCAAGATCGCCGCCGAGCGAACCGGGCCGCGTTCGAGGAGCGGTTCCGGCGGCCCTGATCGTCACAGCCGGTCGTACGGCACCGCGTGGCTCGTGTGCCCCTCGACCCCGGTCGTGGTCGTCGCCATGAACAGGGAGTTGAGCAGCGCCTCCTCCACCGCGTCCATCACCGCCGCGAACACCGGGCTCAGCACCGCGTCGGGCAGCGCAGGAGCGGGGTCCGCCGTGCTGAACGCGATCGCGTAGTCGCCGCTCCCGTGCGAGTACGACGCCCCCACCCGGCCCATCGCGAAGATCGCCCGGCGGGCGAGCCGGCCGAGCTGCCGCGCGTCGAGCGGCGCGTCGGTGGCCACCACGATCACGCACGAGTTGCCCGGCGGCTCCACGCGGCCCGCCCCCGGCACCAGCTCCTCCACCGGCATCGGGACGCCGCGAACCGTCAGTGTCCCGCCGAAGTTGGCCTGCACCAGCGCCCCGACCGTCACCGGGCCGCCGCCCGCGTCCAGCCGCCTGGACGAGGTGCCGATGCCCGCCTTGTAACCCAGCGCAGTCGTCCCCGTGCCCGCGCCCACGCATCCTTCGGCGGGCAACCCGCCGTGCGCGCCCTCCAGCGCGTCGAGGACGTGGCGCTCGGTGATCGGGCGGCGCCGGATGTCGGACAGGAAGCCGTCGTTGGTCTCCCCGACGAGCGGGTTGAAGGAGAGCTCGCCCGGGTGCAGCCCCATCAGGTACGTGAGCACCGCGTCGGCCGCCCTGAACACCGACAGGGTGCCGGTCAGCACGATGGGCGACTCCAGCACGCCCAGCTCGTCCACCTGGGTCGAGCCGACCAGCTTGCCGTAGCCGTTGCCGGTGTGGACGGCGGCGGGCAGCGCCCGCACGGTTGCGGGGACGATCGCGGTGACCCCGGTGTGCAGGTCGGCGCCGTCGTCGATGGTCGTGTGCCCCACCAGGACGCCCGCCACGTCGGTGATCGCGTTGAGCGGCCCGGTGGGCAGCGGGCCGGGGAGCACGCCGAGTGCGCGCGCCCGCGAGCGCCCGTTCACGCTTCCTCCAGGTATGGCCGGAAGTGGTCGGCCACGAGGTCCGCGACGGCGTCGGCGCCGAGCGTGCCGTCCACCTCGATCACCCGGATGCCGAGGCGGCGCGCGGAGCGTACGGCGTCGTCGGCGACGAGGCGGTCGCGTTCGAGCCGGTTGCGCTGGGCCAGGTCCGGGTCACTCACACCGGCCCCCACGGCGGCGGCCCGGGGCAGCTCGCGCGCCTGCCGGTCGCGGAACTCGGCGGTGGGCACCATGACGACCATCCGCCGGGGCGAGTCCACGATCGGCGCGACCAGCTCGGGCCGCAGCCCCCAGCCCTCGGCCACGATGGGCCGCCCGGAGACCAGGCCGCGCAGGTCGTCCAGCGCCCACTCGAACCGGACGGGGAAGCCGGCCAGCGTCTCGGCGGCCATGTCAGCGGGCGTGCCGCGCACCCACATGGTGTCGGGGTCGGGGCCGCCCGGCGGCTCGCCCAGCCTGAGGCGGCGGGCGACGCGGCGGTCGTCGTGGCCGCGGGCGTCGTGGTAGTCGTAGTGGTAGGCGGTCAGCCCGTGCCGCAGGGCCAGCAGCCGGGCCACGGTCGACTTGCCTGCCCACTGCCCGCCGCCGATCCACAGCGCGCCGCGCAGCGTGCCGAAGGGGTCCCAGGTCACGAAGGTTCGCTCTCCTCGTCTGTACGTGGTGGACGTTCTTCACACCTCGTCCGTGAGCGGGTCGTCTGCGAGTCGTTCGAAGACGAGCTGGGTGCGCCGCACGGCGCGCACACCGTACACCCGCGAGATCAACTCAGGCGTGAGCACCTCGCCGGGCGGCCCGCCGGCGACGATGCGGCCGGCGTCCATGACGTAGAGGCGGTCGCAGAAGGCGGCGGCCTGGTTGAGGTCGTGCAGGACGGCCAGGGTGGCGATGCCCAGCTCACGCACGAGGTGCAGCAGTTCGAGCTGGTGGCGGATGTCCAGGTGGGAGGTGGGCTCGTCCAGCAGAAGCAGCCGCGTCTCCTGCGCCAGGGCGCGTGCCAGCAGGACGCGTTGTTTCTCGCCGCCCGAGAGGGTGGCGAAGACCCGGTCGGTGTAGTGGGCCAGGCCGACGCGGTCGAGTGCCCCGGCGCACAGCTTCTCGTCCGCGGAAGCGTCGGGCCTGTACGGCGTGCGCCCCATGGCGACGATCTCTGCCACGGTGAAGTCCAGGTCGGCCGGGGTCTCCTGGGCGACGACGGCGATGCGCCGGGCGGCCTGGCGGGCGGGCAGCCGGTGCACGTCGTCGCCGTCCACGGCGATGAGCCCGGCGGCGGGCCGCAGCGCCCGGTAGATCGTGCGCAGCAGGGTGGACTTGCCGCAGCCGTTCGGCCCGACGAGCGCCACGAACTCGCCGTCGTCCACCACCAGGTCGGCCCCGTGCACGATGGGATGGCCGTCCACGCCGACGGACACCCCGCGCAGGTCGAGCTTCACTGGACGCTCACCGCCCGCTCCACCGAGCGGCGGCGCAGCAGCCACAGGAAGAACGGCACGCCGAACAGCGCGGTGACGATGCTCAGCGCCAGCTCCTGCGGGGCGTTGACGGTGCGGGCGGCGATGTCCACCAGTTGCAGGAAGACCGCGCCGAGCAGCGCGGTGACGGGCAGCAGCCGCCGGTGGTCGGCGCCGACGAGCAGCCGCGCGGCGTGCGGCACGATCAGCCCCACGAACGCGATCGCGCCGCTGGTGGACACCAGCACGCCGACCAGCAGCGAGGTCAGCACGAACAGGGTCAGCCTGAAGCGGTTGACGTTCACGCCGAGCGAGACGGCCGTCTCCTCCCCGGCGGCGATGGCGTTCAGCGGGCGGTGCTGCAGCAGCAGGTACGTCACCCCGGCGGCCAGCACGACGGCCGGCAGCGGCAGCATGTGCCAGCGGGCCCCGCCGAGGCTGCCCATCAGCCAGAACAGCACCTGCTGGGCGGCCCGCCCGCTCTGCGCGAGTTGCAGCACGAAGCTGTATCCGGCCTGGAACAGGTAGGCCAGCGCCACCCCGGCCAGCACGAGCCGCGACGGGGTGATCCGCCCGGACCGCTGCGCCAGCACGTACACCAGGCCGAGGGCGAGCAGCGAGCCGGCGAAGGCGGCGGCCGACAGCGACAGCCCGCCCAGCGCCGAGGCGCCCAGGATGAACACGCACACCGCGCCGAACGACGCGCCGGAGGAGATCCCGAGCAGGAACGGGTCCGCGAGAGGGTTGCGCACGAGCGCCTGCAGCACCGTTCCGACGACCGCCAGCCCGGCCCCGACGAGCAGCGCGAGCAGGGCGCGCGGCAGCCGGAACTCCCACACGATCTGCTCCTGCACCGGCGACCAGGTGCGCGGCGCCAGGCCGGGGACGAGCCGGTCGGCGACGATGCCCCACGCCTGCGGCAGGGCGACGTGCACCGCGCCGATGCTCACCGCCAGCCAGGTCGAGGCGACGGCGGCGACGGCGAGGGCGACGACCAGCGGTACGAACCGGCCGCCGCGCCGCCGGGCGGGTGCGGCGCGCACCGGCGCCACGTCCTGGGCGGTCATTGGGCGAAGGCGTCCGGGTGCAGGAACCTGGCGATGTCGGTGATGGCCAGGATGTTGCGGTAGCCGGGGTGCTGGGCGGCCACGGGCAGGGCCAGGTAGCGCTTGTCCTCGGCGGCGGGGCTGTTCTTCGCGATCGCGAACGCCTCCTCGGCCTTGGCCGGTGAGCTGGGCATGTCCTCGCCGCGCAGCGTGGCGTAGTCGCTGACCAGGACGGCCTCGGGCTGGGCCGCGCTGACCCGCTCGACGCTGACCTCGGTGTAGTCGCCCTTGACGTCCTTGAGGACGTTCACGCCGCCCGCCGCGGTGATCATCTGGTTGGTGATGCCGGATCCGCCGTAGGCGTTGACCGGGCCCTTGCCGCCGTCGGTGGCCAGCACCTTGACCGGGGTGCGGCCCTCGACGCGCTTCTTGACGTCCGCCAGGCTGCCCCGCAGCTCCGCGACCAGCTTGTCGGCGCGGTCGGAGACGCCGAAGATCTTGCCCAGGTTCTGGATGTCGGTGAAGGTCTTGTCCAGGGTGTACTGGAGCGTCTCCTCGGGGCTGCACCACCCGCCGAGGATGTAGACCGGGCTGCCGGCCGCGTCCAGCTCCGCCACGCCGGCGTAGCCGCCGGCGGCGTCGAAGGAGGCCATCGCGTTGTCCAGGACGAAGTCCGCGCCCTGGGCCAGCATGACCTCCTTCTGCGGCAGCATGATCGTCTCGGAGATCTGCGGGATCCGCTCGTACTGCTCCTTCTGGCCGGGCAGGAACGCGCTCTCGCCGAAGAAGGTGCGGCCGGCGATGCGGTCGCCGAGGCCGAGGGAGAGCAGGGTCTCCAGGGAGGGGTGGTACCCGGTGACCACCTTGGACGGCGGTCTGTCGAAGGTGAGCTTCCGCCCGCAGTTCTCGACCGTGACGGGGAACCCGGCCGCCGGGGCCGCCGCCTGCTGCTGAGGGGCGGGGGCCTGGCCGCACGCGGCCAGTGCCACGGCGGCCGTCACGAGGGCTAGCAGCCTGAGTGTGGGGCGGAGCGGGCGGGTCATGGGTCTCCGTCGGTGAGGTGGTTGATCGGCACCATTGTGCACATAATCCGCAATTGCCATCAAATTGCATCTAGGGGGTTGGGTGGGTGTTGGTTTGACGAGGGGGTGGGGAGTGTGGGATATTGATGGCGGCAGATGGGGTTGACACACTAAATAGGTGTGGACTTCCGTTTGCCTATTGCGTTATGCTGCCGTCCTTCGCCTTCGTATCCTCCGGAAGGACATCTGTTGGCAGCCTCGCGCAACGCCTCTCCCATACCCGCCGGTCCTCGCCGTGTCTCCTTCGCGCGCATCCAGGAGCCCCTCGAAGTTCCCGACCTTCTCGCCCTGCAGACCGAGTCGTTCGACTGGCTGCTCGGCAACGAGAGGTGGAAGGCCCGGGTGGAGGCGGCTCGCCAGGCGGGGCGCAGGGACGTGCCGGCCCAGTCGGGCCTCCAGGAGATCCTTGAGGAGATCAGCCCGATCGAGGACTTCTCGGGATCCATGTCCCTGTCGTTCCGCGACCACCGCTTCGAGCCGCCGAAGTACTCCGTGGACGAGTGCAAGGAGAAGGACATGACCTTCTCCGCCCCGATGTTCGTCACGGCGGAGTTCATCAACAACACCACCGGCGAGATCAAGAGCCAGACCGTCTTCATGGGCGACTTCCCGCTCATGACCCCCAAGGGCAGCTTCATCGTCAACGGCACCGAGCGCGTCGTGACGTCGCAGCTCATCCGCTCGCCCGGCGTCTACTACGAGCGCAACGTCGACAAGACCTCCGACAAGGACCTGTTCGGCTGCAAGGTCATCCCGTCCAGGGGCGCCTGGCTGGAGTTCGAGATCGACAAGCGCGACAACGTCGGCGTGCGCATCGACCGCAAGCGCAAGCAGCCCGTCACCGTCCTGCTCAAGGCACTGGGCTGGACCAGCGACCAGATCCTGGAACGCTTCGGCCAGTACGAGTCGATGCGGGCCACCCTGGAGAAGGACCACACCGCCGGTCAGGACGACGCCCTGCTCGACATCTACCGCAAACTGCGGCCGGGCGAGCCGCCGACCAAGGAGTCGGCGCAGACCCTGCTGGAGAACCTCTACTTCAACCCCAAGCGGTACGACCTCGCCAAGGTGGGCCGCTACAAGGTCAACAAGAAGCTCGGCCTCGCCCTCGACATCGACGTCACCGTCCTGACCGAGGACGACATCGTCGCGATCATCGACTACCTGGTGCGGCTGCACGCCGGCGAGGAGTCCACCGGCCTCCCCCTGGAGACCGACGACATCGACCACTTCGGCAACCGGCGGGTGCGCAGCGTCGGCGAGCTCATCCAGAACCAGATCAGGCTGGGCCTGGCCCGCATGGAGCGCGTCGTGCGCGAGCGCATGACCACGCAGGACGTCGAGGCCATCACGCCGCAGACCCTGATCAACATCCGCCCGGTCGTGGCGTCGATCAAGGAGTTCTACGGCACCTCCCAGCTCTCCCAGTTCATGGACCAGACCAACCCCCTGGCCGGTCTGACGAACAAGCGGCGGCTGAACGCGCTCGGCCCCGGCGGCCTGTCGCGCGAGCGGGCGGGCATGGAGGTGCGCGACGTGCACCCGTCCCACTACGGCCGGATGTGCCCGATCGAGACCCCGGAAGGCCCCAACATCGGGCTCATCGGCTACCTCGCGTGCTTCGGCCGCCTCAACGCCTTCGGCTTCATCGAGACGCCGTACCGGAAGGTCGTCGAGGGCAAGGTCACCGAGCAGATCGACTACCTGACGGCCGACGAGGAGGACCAGTTCGTCATCGCGCAGGCCAACTCGCCGCTCACGGCCGACGGCGGCTTCGCCGACCACCGCGTGCTCGTCCGCACCAAGGGCGGCGAGACCGAGTACGTGCGCTCCGGCGAGGTCGACTACATGGACGTGTCGCCGCGCCAGATGGTGTCGGTCGCCACCGCGATGATCCCCTTCCTGGAGCACGACGACGCCAACCGGGCCCTGATGGGCGCGAACATGCAGCGGCAGTCCGTGCCGCTGCTGAAGAGCGAGGCGCCGCTGGTCGGCACCGGCATGGAGTACCGCGCGGCGGCCGACACCGGCGACGTGATCAGCGCCGAGAAGGCGGGGGTGGTGGAGGAGGTCTCCGCCGACTACATCACGGTCATGAACGACGACGGCAGCCGGACCACCTACCGGGTCGCCAAGTTCAAGCGCTCCAACCAGGGCACGTCGTACAACCAGAAGCCGATCGTCGCCGAGGGTGACCGCGTCGAGATCAACCAGATCATCGCCGACGGCCCGTGCACCGACAACGGCGAGATGGCGCTGGGCAAGAACCTGCTCGTGGCGTTCATGCCGTGGGAGGGTCACAACTACGAAGACGCGATCATCCTTTCTCAGCGGCTGGTGCAGGACGACGTCCTGTCCTCGATCCACATCGAGGAGCACGAGGTCGACGCCCGCGACACCA
>NZ_BAAAQX010000060.1:0-50825 GCF_039531895.1 Nonomuraea monospora | reverse complement strand
GGCGATCCTGCCCTCGGCGACCAGGGCCAGGACCACGGTGGCGGTGAAGGTCTTGGTGTTGCTGCCGATCCTGACGTGCCCGTCCACCGGCGGCTCGGCGGTGCCGCCCAGCTCGGCGAGGCCGGCGCTGCCGGCCCACTCGCCCTGCTCGTCGCGCACGCGCAGCGCCACGCCGACGAAGCCGGCGTCGACCATCTCCTGCATGACCTTGCGCAGCCCGGAGCGGTCCTGCCCGGCGTCGAGCGCTTCAGTGATCTTGCGGGCCATCTCGGTCATGGTGGGGCTGGGCCTGCCCTGGGTGGCGGCTTCGACGGCGACCAGGACGGTGCGGCGGAAGTTGCCTGCCTCGGCCGGCGCCTGCTCCTTGAGCAGGCTCACCGAGGCGGTCAGCGCGGGCAGCACCTCGTCGGCGAGCGCGGCGGTGCTCTTGGCGGAGAGCCCCTTCGGCGCCTTGGCGAGCACATGCCCGACCAGGCCGGTCGCGGAGGTCAGGGCGATCGAGCCCTCGGTGGCGGCCTTGTGCGGCGAGCCGGCCGCGCCGGCGGCGGTCATCAGCGAGACCGCGCCCCAGGCGGCGGTCCGCAGGGTGTGCTGGTCCTGCTCGGAAAGGGTGACGGACATGGCTGCGTGCTCCTTGGAAGCTGGTTGGTGTTGTTCATTGCAACGGATCGCGCTGATACCGGGCCGTCGTGCTCCTGACACGGCGTGCTCCGGCCGGCGGTCGCCGTGTCAGCTCGTGATCGGGGAGATCCACTCGGTGAGCTGGACCGTCACCCCGTTGGGGTCGGCGAGCCGCGTCACCAGCTCGCCCCACGGCTCCCGCCGCAGCGGGACGGTGATGGGGGCGCCTTCGGCGCGCAGCCGCTCGTACTCGGCGGCCAGGCCGGTGATCGAGAAGACGACGGTGGCGTCCGCCAGGCCCTGCCCCGGCTGCCACCGCTCGGGGTCGAGCCGGACCAGGATCAGATCGACGGCCCCGTCGTCACGGCCCAGCACGGTGAAGCCCTCGCCGGCCAGGATCTCGCGGAAGCCGAGGTGGCTGGTGAAGAACCCGCTGGAGACGGCCGGGTCTACGACGGTCAGGGAGATCGCGGAAGAGACGATGTTCACACCGCCACACCAGAAAAAGACATGAACCCATCTACCTCGCAAAAGGCGTGATTTTCCGACGGGTCAAGCATCGTGGCGGGCGACACCGTGGATCAACGGCGACTATCGCAACGGTCGTCAACCTGTGGTTGACGGTCCCAGGTCCCGCACCACGCGGGCGAGCGCGCGGATCATGTCGTTCTCCGCCTCGGTATGCCACACCAGCCCGTACGGCAGCGGCGCCATGTCCGTGACCGGCAGGTACACGATGTCAGGGCGCGGCGAGTAGCGGGACACGTGGGCAGGGAAGAGCGAGACCGTTTCGCCGATGGCCGTGTGCATGAGGATGTCCTCGAAGGTGTGCACGACGGTGACACGTTCGATCGACCGGCCCTTCGGCGTGAGCCTGGGCACGTAGCGATCCAGCCATTCACCGGGCACCCCCTCGACGTCGATGTGCTGGAAGTCGCTGACCGCCTCCAGGGAGGCCGTGGACCACTTGGCCAGCGCGTTGTCGGCGGCGACGGCCAGCACCCTGGGCTCGGCGAAGAGCAGGGGTCCCACGGTCAGGTCGGGCTCGTCCACGGGCGGCCAGGTGACCAGCACGTCCACCTCTCCGTTCCGCAACTGGGCGAACGGGTCGGAGTAGGCCGACACGCGCAGCCGCAGCTCCCACTGCGGGTACAGGGAGCGGAAGGTCTCCCAGTAGCGGCGCTGCTCCTGGACGTTGACGGGGAACAGGCTGACCCGCAGGGTGCCGCTCTTGCCCCGGGCCGCCAGCCGGGCCCGCTCCAGGCTCTGCGTCAGCCCCTGGTGCACCTGGCGCAGGTCGTCGCGGAGCTGCTCGCCCACCGGGGTGAGGCGGACGTTGCGGCTGTCGCGGGCGAACAGCTCGACGCCGACGGCCCGTTCCTGCTTCTTGAGCGCCTTGCTGACGGCGGCCACGGAGACGTGCAGCCGCTCGGCGGCGCGGCCGAAGTGCAGCTCCTCGGCGAGGGTCAGGAAGATCTCGATGTCGCGCAGCTCCACAGACACCTCCTGCCAGGGAGACCGTTCATTCGGTGCGTAAGTATGACATGCCCGACACCGCCTCCCGGCCGCGCGACGGCTGGGACGCGAGTCGCGCTCGCGTCCAGCGCCTGTGCGCGCGTCAGGCAGCCGCTCCCGGGCCTGGCAGCAGCTCGACGTCGCCGGCGCGCATCGGCTCGCCGCAGCCGGCGCAGCGCAGCTCGACGTGGCTGATCTCGCCGCACGCGTGATGCCGGTAGAGCACCGGCGGCCCCGCCTCGCCCGCCAGCCACCGGTCTCCCCACCCCGCCATCACCATGAGCAGATCCACCAGCTCGGCGCCCTTCACCGTCAGCCGGTACTCGTATCGCGGCCGGTTGTCGTAGGGGTGCCGCTCCAGCACGCCCTGCCCGACCAGGTGGTTGAGCCGCTCGGTCAGCACCTTGCGGGAGATCCCGAGATCGGCCTGGAGCTGGTCGAAGCGGTTCAGCTCGGCCCACACGTCACGCAGGATCAGCGGCGACCAGGGCTCGCCGATCACGTCGAGGGTGCGGGCGATGGAGCAGGCCATCTCCGCGAAGTTCGTGCGTTGCATGCGATCAGTCTAGCCATTGGGGTTCCCTGAAGGAACTCCGGGTGTTACGGTCATGGAGTCTCTTGAAGGAACCCCGCGTAGGAGAAGACATGCTCAACGACGACGTCCGCAGCGCACTCGACGGCAACTCCCTGGCCCACCTCGCCACCGTCCTGCCCGACGGCTCGCCCCACACCGTCCCGCTCTGGATCGGCACCCACGGCGACCACGTCGTCTTCCTCACGGGCCCCGACTCCCGCAAGGCCCGCAACCTGCGCCGCGACCCGCGCGTGGCGCTCTCACTGACGACGGCCGACAACCCGTTCGAGCCCGTCATCGTCCGGGGGCGGGTCGTCGAATGGCTCGAAGGCGACGCGGCCTGGGAGATCATCGACCGGATCGCCGCCAAGTACATCGGCGGGCCCTACACGCGGGACGTGGCGCGCGTCGTCGCCCTCGTCGAGCCCGAGCGGCAGATCGTCGGCACGCAGTGACCGCCTCGGCGCGGGTGGCGGCGCTACGGAACGGGCTCAGCCGGCCCTCGGCACGTCGTTGACCGGATACCGGGCGCCCTGCCCGGTCAGCACCCGCACGGCCTCCTCGGCGGCGACCCGCCGCACCGTCTCGACGGCCTGCTCGGAGTAGTAGGCGGCGTGCGGGGTGACGATCACGTTCGGCAGCGCGAGGAGCGGGTTGACGGGCCGCCAGCCGCGCTGCTTGGCGGGCTCCTCCTCCAGGTCGTCCAGCGCCGCGCCGGCGATCCACCCCTGCGTGAGCGCCTCGTGCAGCGCCGCGTCCTCGACGATCGGCCCCCGGGCGGTGTTGACCAGGACGGCCGTCGGCTTCATCCTGCGCAGCGTCGCCCGGTCGAAGGTGTGGTGCGTCTCGGGGGTGAGCGGCGCCTGGATCACCAGGTAGTCGGCGCCCTCCACGAGCTCGTCGAAGGAGACCGGCCGCACCTGCCGCGTCCGCAGCTCGGCCTCGTCCACGAACGGGTCGTGCGCCCACACCTCGACGCCGAACGCCTGCGCGCGTCCGGCGATGAGCTGGGCGATGGCGCCGAAGGACAGCAGCCCGAACACCCGCCCCCGCAGCCGCCAGATCGGCTGCCCGCTCTGCCACCGCCACTCGCCCTGCCGGGTCGCCCGGTCGTAGACGCAGATCCTGCGGGCGGCGGCGAGCCAGAGGGCGACGGCGTGGTCGGCGACCTCCTCGGCGCACCACTCGTTCGGCGCGTTGGTGACCTGGATGCCGTGCCGGGTGGCGGCGTCCACGTCCACGATGTCCACGCCCGTGCCGTAGCGGGCGATCACCCGGCAGCGGGTGAAGGCGTCGATGGCGCGGGACCCGACCCTGGCGTACTGGGTCAGCACGCCGTCGGCGTCCCTGCCCCGCTCGATCACCTCGTCCTCGCTCTTGCACTGCGCGGCGAGCAGCTCGAACCCGGCGCCCTCGACGATCGCGCGCTCGATGTCCACGTCGCCGAAGTCGGAGTCGGCGATCATGATGGTGCCTCTCGGGTCAGTGCGAGTCACGGGGTATCCCCTTGGTGTGTGCGAGGTCCTGGTAGGACAGGGCGAGCTCCAGGCAGCCCCCGCTGTCGAGCTGCCCGACCGTGGCGCGGTAGATCTCCTGCCACGGCGTCTGGTTCTCCAGGGCGGGCGGCGTGTACGTGGCCCACCGCGCGGCGATCTCCTCGTCCGTCAGCAGGACGTCCACCCGCGCCTGACCGATGTCCACGCGGATGCGGTCGCCGGTGCGCAGGATGGCGAGGTTGCCGCCGACGGCGGCTTCGGGGCTGGCGTTGAGTATGGACGGCGCGTCCGACGTGCCGCTCTGGCGGCCGTCGCCGAGCGTGGGCAGCGTGGTGACGCCCATCCTGAGCAGCGCGGCGGGCACCTCCATGTTGACGACCTCGGCGGAGCCCGGGTAGCCGATCGGCCCGGTGTAGCGGATGACGAGGATGCAGCCCTCGTCCACGCCCAGCCCGGGATCGTTGATGCGGGCGTGGTAGTCCTCGGGCCCCTCGAAGACGACGGCGCGGTAGTCGGACACCGCGGGGAAGTCGTCGGTGAGCACCGAGGTCTTCATGACCGCGGAGTCGAACAGGTTGCCCGTCATGACGAGGAGCCCGCCCCGCGCGGCGAGCGGCTCGGCGTAGGGGCGGATGACCGCCGGGTCGGCGGGCGGGGCGTCGGCCAGGTTCCCGGCCACGGTCCGGCCGGAGACGGTGACGGCGTCGCCGTGCAGGCGGCCCGCGTCCAGCAGCGACCGCATGAGAGCGGGGACGCCGCCGGCGCGGTAGAAGTCCTCGCCCAGGAACTCGCCCGCTGGGGCGACGTTCGTCAGCACCGGGACGTCGGCCCCGACGCGTTGCCAGTCCTGGATGGTCAGCGGCACCCCGGCGTGCCGGGCGATCGCGTTGACGTGCACGGGCACGTTGGTGGACGCGGCGATGGCGGAGGCCACGACGATCGCGTTCTCGAAGGCCCGCATCGTCATGACCTCGCGCGGGGTGAGGTCCTCACGCACCAGGTCCACCGCCCGCCGCCCGGTCTCGTACGCGATCTGCGCCCGCCGCCGGTACGGGGCGGGGATCGCCGCGCAGCCGGGCAGCGACATGCCCAAAGCCTCGGCCACGCTGTTCATCGACAGCGCGGTGCCCATCGTGTTGCAGTGGCCGACGCTGGGAGCGGACGCGCACACGCGCGCCATGAACTCGTCGTAGTCGATCTCCCCGGTGGCCAGCAGCCGCTTCGACTGCCAGATGACCAGCCCCGAGCCGGACGCGGCCATCCGCTGCCCCTGGTGGTAGCCGTTCACCATGGGCCCGCCGGACAGCACGATCGCCGGCAGGTTCACCGTGGCCGCCGCCATCAGGCACGCGGGCGTGGTCTTGTCGCAGCCCGTCGTCAGGACGACCCCGTCGAGCGGATAGCCGTGGAGCACCTCGACCAGCCCCAGGTAGGCGAGGTTGCGGTCCAGCGCGGCGGTCGGGCGCTTGCCGGTCTCCTGCAGCGGATGGACGGGGAACTCCAGCGGGATGCCGCCGTTGTCGCGGATCCCGTCCCTGACCCGGTCGGCGAGGGCGAGGTGGTGGCGGTTGCAGGGGACGAGGTCGCTGCCCGTCTGGGCGATGCCGATGATCGGCCGCCCGGACCTCAGCTCGGCCGGGGTCAGCCCGAAGTTGAGGAACCGTTCGAGATACAGGGCCGTCATCTCCGGGTTGCCCGCGTTGTCCCACCACGCCTGGCTGCGCAGCTCCGCCGGTGCCATCAGTTGCTCCGATCGCGGCGCGCCCGCGCCAGGGTGACGCCGCTGGCGATCACCCCGATGTGGCTGAACGCCTGCGGGAAGTTGCCCATGAACGCCCCCGTCGCCGGATCGATCTGCTCGGGGAGCAGCCCGAGCGGGCTGGCCCGGGCGCACAACGACTCGTACAGCGCCTCCGCCTGCTCCACCTGTCCCTGCAAGGCGAGGTTGTCGACCAGCCAGAAGCTGCACAGCAGGAACGCCCCCTCGTCGCCGGGCAGCCCGTCAGGGGAGCGGTCGTGCAGGTAGCGGTAGAGCAGCCCGTCCCCGGCGGACAGCCGCTCGGCGACGGCCTTCGTGGTGGCCACCATCCGCGGATGATCGGCGGGGACGACCTGCCGCAGCGGGAGCGCGAGCAGGCTGGCGTCCAGGTCGCCGTCACCGTCGAGGTGCTCGCTCAGGCACTGGGCGTCCTCGTTCCAGGACTGCTCCAGGATGAGCCGGCGCAGCTCGTCGGCGGTGGCGCGCCAGCGCGCGACCGGCCCCGGCAGGCCGAGCCGCTCGCCGATCGTGGCGGCCCGCTCCAGCGCCACCTGGCACATCCCGGTCGAGTAGGTGAAGACGCGGCCCTCGCTGCGCACCTCCCAGATGCCCTGGTCGGGCTGCCGCCACGCGGTCGCGGCGCTGTCCGCCAGCTCCGCCAGGCCGGCCCACAGCGGCGGCTGGATCTCGCCGCCCGAGCGCAGCCACTGCGCGGCGCAGTCGAGCACCTCGCCGTAGACGTCGTGCTGGCGCTGGCCGGCCGCGCCGTTGCCCCACCGCACCGGAGCCGAGCCCCGGTAACCCTCCAGCTCGGCGTCCCGCACCTCCTCGGGCACGGCCTCGCCGTGCAGCGTGTACATGATGCGCGGCACGCGGCTGTTCTCGAACGCGTCGAGCACCCAGCCGAGGAAGGCGTCGGCCTCACCGCCGAAGCCGATGCGGCGCAGCGCGAACACGGCGTAGGCGGCGTCCCTGATCCAGGCGTAGCGGTAGTCCCAGTTGCGGACGCCGCCGATCGGCGCGGGCAGCGACGAGGTGGGGGCGGCGACCAGCGAGCCGTTGACCCAGTCGTCGCACAGCTTCAACGTGATCGCGGAGCGCCGGACCAGCGGCTCCTGCGGGCCGTCGTACCCGCAGTGCCGCATCCAGCGGCGCCACGCCCCGGCGGTGTCCCGCAGCATCGCCTCGGGGTCGAACCGGTGGTGGCGGTGGATGCGTCCCCAGGACAACACCAGGTCGAGACGGTCACCCTGCCCCAGCTCGTGCACGGTCTCCAGGCCGTCCAGCGGACGGCCGGCCCGCAGATGCAGCCGCAGGTCCGGCCGCCGGGACGCCCGCACCTCCAGACCGCTGGCCCTGACCCTGCCCTGCCCGCCGCCACGCGGCGACAGCTCCGCGCGCAGACGGACCGTCCCGTCCAGCACCACCGCGCGACGCACCAGCTCGCACCGGCCCGCGCCCGCGTCGTCGCCGAGGTCCGCGCCGGCCCGCAGGGCCAGCGCGTCGGTGATCCGCACCACGCCGGACGGGCCGCGCAGCTCGGTGACCAGCACCGCCGTGTCGGGCTCGTAGTAGTGGCGGGCCTCGGCCAGATCCTCGATCGTCACCGTGAAGTGCCCGCCCCGCGCGTGGTCCAGCAGCCCGCACAGCAGCGGATCGCTGTCGAAACGCGGCAGGCACAACCACGGGATCGAGCCGTCGAGGCCCACCAGGGCCGCCGTGGCGCCGTCACCGATCAGCCCGTGATCCTCCAGCGGCAGGTAGCCGCCGTGCCTGCGGACCGGGCGGAACGGTGGATCGGGATCGAGCATGCCGGGTTCCTCCTACGGCGGTCAGGCGTTCTTCACGACAGCGAAGGCCGCTGAGGCGACGGCGAGCAGGACGCCGATGAGGACGACGGCCCGCGTGGTGTAGATGTGGCGCATCGGCCTACCTCCGATCAGTTCCGAGAAGCTTCGATCAGCTCGTCAGACGAAGACGAAGCGCTCGGTGTGGACGCGCTCCGCCGGCACGCCCAGCTCGGCCAGGGTGGCCTCCACGGCGTCGAGCATGGGCGGCGGCCCGCAGACGAAGTACTGCATCCGCTCGAAGCGCGGCGGCAGGTGCCTGCGGATCAGGGCCTGGTCGATCCGGCCGCTCTCCTGCGTCCAGCCCTCCGGAGGGACCTCAGGGACGAGCACCGTGGTGAGGTCGAGCCGCCCCTGAAGCTGCCCGATCTCCTCCAGGAACGTGGCGTCGTCGAGCGTGCGGCTGGCGTAGATCAGCAGGCAGGGCCGCCGGTCGTCGCGGTCGGCGAAGGTGCGCAGCATGCTCATCAGCGGCCCGATGCCGACCCCGCCGGCGATCAGGACGAAGCCGGGGCCCTCGTTCCTGTCAGGGGTGAAGACGCCGTGCGGGCCGTCCAGGTAGGCGCGGGTGCCGGGACGCAGGCCCGCCACGCCACGGGTGAAGTCGCCGAGCGCCTTGATGCTGAGCTGCACCCCGCCGTCGGACTCCGCGCTGGAGGAGAAGGAGAAGGGATGCTGGGTGAGGGCGAACGGGGAACGTTCCACGCTGATCCAGCCGAACTGGCCGGGCTCGAAGCCGAACCCGTCGTGCCCGACCGGCCGCAGCGTGAGCGTGGTGGTGTCGCCCCGCTCCGCGGTGACCTCCGCGACCTCCCACGGCTGCCGCAGCCTGCGCAGCGGGCGGACCAGGCGCACCCAGCCGATCAGGCTGAGGAAGGCGGCCGTCATCACCGCCCACAGCACCTGCTTCCACAGCGTGTCCACGTAGTAGTTGACCAGCTCGACGTGTACGAGGGCGAACAGCACGGCCACGACGGACAGCGCCGCGTGCAGGCCCTGCCACACCTCGTACCGCAGGCGGAAGCGCCGCCGCCACCTGGAGGTGGCCATGACGGCCAGCAGGCAGAGGGTCGACACGACCGCGAAGCGGGCCCGCCAGGGCGCCGTCACCGGGTTGAACAGCGCGATCAGGTCGAGGTCCCGCACCAGCAGCAGCACCGGGTGGGCCAGGACGAACAGGGTCGCGACGTAGCTGATCTGCCGGTGGAACTGCACCACCGCGTCCTCGCCGAACGGCGCGCTGGCCGTCTGGAACCGGGCCACCAGCGCGAACTGCAGCCCCATCATCGACAATCCGACGAAGCCCAGGGCCACCGAGAAGTCCACGACGAAGCCGCGTCCGGGCGGGCTGTCGCCGAGCAGGGCGAACACCAGCGGGGCCACGGAGACGACCACGTAGGTCCCCGTCCAGAAGACGCCTCGGACAGCCAGCGACATCGCAGCCGATTCCCCCTTTTGCCCGGCACGACCCGTATGGCCAGGGCCCTACCCGGCGCTCGAATCGGGGACGCTCCGCAGGGCGTAAAGGCGCCACAAAGGGCGTACTCCCGGCAGACCGCCGCGTCAGTCGCGCTCGCCCGGCTCCTCCCGGCTCCCCGCGGCGGCCACCCCTGTGGGGAACTCCTCGATCCCGAGCACCCGCAGCAGCTCCAGCCGCTCGCGCGTTTCGTCGTCCGCCGGCGTGAACACCAGCAGTTGCTGCCCCTGGTCGGGCGTGAACAGGGTCTCGCAGTTCATCACCAGCCGCCCCACCCGCGGATGCAGCAGCGTCTTGCGGTTGGCGCGGCGCACCGCCACCTCGTGCTCCGCCCACAGCCGCCGGAAGTCGGCGCTCTCGGCCTCCAGCCGCTCGACGAGCTCGGTGACGACCGGGTCACCGGCCCGGCGGCCGGCGACCGCGCGCAGGTCGGCGACGATCTGGCGGGCCTGATGCTCCTGCTCCTCCGGCGGGTGGACGGCGCGGGCGGCGGGGTCGGTGAACCACCGGTAGGCGATGTAGCGCCGCTCGCCGGCGAACTGGGCGAGGTCGCTCATCAGCAGCAGCGCCACCCGGTTCTGGGCCAGCACCTCGCCCAGGTCGGACAGCACCACGGCCGGCGTGTCGCCGAGCAGGTCGAGCATGCGGATCAGGCCGGCGCGGGCCAGCCGGGCCACCCCGTCGGCGGGCGGCGGACGGTGACCGGCCAGGTGGAAGAGGTGGTCGCGCTCGTCGTCGGACAGGCGCAGCGCCCGCGCCAGCGCGCCCAGCAACTGCGTGGACGGCTGGCTGCTGCGGCCCTGCTCCAGGCGTACGACGTAGTCGACCGACATGCCGGCGAGCATCGCCACCTCCTCCCTGCGCAGGCCGCTGGTACGGCGGCGCGGGCTGCCGGTCAGCCCCACCTCCGCCGGGCGGATCGCCTCGCGGCGGCGGCGCAGGAAGTCGGCGAGCTGCTCACGTTCCATGCCCTCATACTGCCGCGCGACCGGCGAGCCGAGCCAGGGAGCGGCTCTCCCATGATGAACGCTCCGCTTACGCCCGCCCTGACCTGCGGTTCAGAGTGAGGGGACGATATCGGACAGGGGAGGACATCATGCGGACACGAATCCTGGGCAGCACAGGACCGGCCGTCTCCGCGCTCGGGCTGGGCGCGATGGGCATGTCGGGCGGGTACGGCGAGAGCGACCGCGCGGAGAGCATCGCCACCGTGCACGCGGCTCTGGACGCCGGCGTCACGCTGATCGACACCGGCGACTTCTACGCCATGGGCCACAACGAGCTGCTGCTGGCCGAGGCGCTGCGCGGCCGGGACCGCGACAGCTACCAGCTCAGCGTCAAGTTCGGCCAGCTCCGGGGGCCCGGCGGCGAGTTCGGCGGGCAGGACGGCCGTCCGGAAGCGGTGAAGAACTTCCTGGCCTACTCGCTGACCAGGCTGGGCACCGACCACCTCGACATCTACCGGCCCGCCCGGCTGGACCGGTCGGTGCCGATCGAGGAGACGGTGGGCGCGATCAAGGAGATGGTGGAGGCCGGGCACGTCCGGCACATCGGGCTCTCCGAGGTCGACGCGGAGACGATCCGCCGGGCGCACGCCGTGCACCCCATCGCCGACCTGCAGATCGAGTACTCGCTGCTCTCGCGGGCGGTGGAGGCGGACGTCCTGCCCACCCTCAAGGAGCTCGGCATCGGCCTGACCGCCTACGGCATCCTCGGCCGCGGCCTGATCTCCGGGCACTGGACCCCCGGTCACACCGCGGGCCCCGGCGACCTGCGCGGCCTCAGCCCCCGCTTCTCCAGCGGGAACGTGGAGCACAACCTCGCCCTCGTGGACGCGCTGCGCCGGGTCGCGGAGGCGAAGGGCTGCACCGTCGCCCAGCTCGCCATCGCCTGGGTGGCCGCGCAGGGGGAGCACATCGTGCCGCTGGTGGGCGCCCGCACCCGCGAGCGGCTGGCGGAGGCGCTGCCCGCGCTCGACCTGGTTCTGACAGCGGACGACCTCGCCGAGATCGAGAAGGCGGTGCCGTCGGGGGCGGCGCGCGGTGACCGCTACCCGGCCGTGTTCATGGCCGACCTGGGCGTGGGCAACTGACGCGCCATCAGGACACCTGCTGACCGGCCACCCCGGGCTTTCCGAGCTCGGGGTGGCCGGTCTTGTCTGGGTTTCCTGGCTCGGGGCAGCCGGTCGTCTCGTCGCTTGTGACGGGGGCGAGCCACAGCCCGACCAGGGCGTCGATCAGCCCGGTCGCGGTGCCCTGCCAGCTCTCCCGCGGCGTGGGAGCGCCCTCCGCGAGCGCCCGTTCGCGCACGGCGCAGGCGTGCAGGACGAGCTGGCGCATCATCTCGCCCCGCTCGGTGCGCACGGCGGGCGGCAGCGCGGGCAGGCAGCGGTTGAACCCCTCGATGTTGCGTTGCAGCGACGGTGAGGCGCGGCTCTCCTCGGCGGTGATCGCGTTGAGCGCGGGGTCGGTGCCCACCTGCGCGAGGAAGCGGGCGTACCAGGTGGGGGAGCCGAGCCGGGCGAGGTGCTCGGTGACGGGCCGCACCATGCAGGACACCCAGTCGCGGACGTCGCCGGAGCCCTCGACGGCGGCCAGCATCTCGGCGCGGTGCCGTTCGATCGACTCGCTGTGCTTGCGCACGATGGCCTGGACCAGGTGGGTCTTGGTACCGAAGTGGTAGCCGACCGCGGCGGTGTTGCCCTGCCCCGCGGCCTCGCTGATCTGCCGGTTGGACACGGAGAAGACGCCGTGCTCGGCGAACAGCCGCTCGGCCGCCGTCAGGATGTGGTCTCGGGTCACTTCGACGCGTTCGGCACGCGCGGTCCTGCCGGTCATCATCACCATCTCACCTGAAATGTGCTGGGTCGCCCTGCGTCCACGTCCGTTCACCATGATCTCGCCGCTCCGTGAAGTTCGCCAAACCTCCATCCCGCGGTTGGTGACCAGATCGCCGCTGCTAATGTTAACTCAAGTGATTGATTTAATCCTTGGACGTTGACTTCCCCCGCCGCTACGGAGGCTTTCCCGCATGACTGACAACCCCGCCCGCGCCGCGCACGCGGCCAGCCCGCCGAGGGCGAGCACCTTCGTGGTGGTGCTCGCCTTCAGCGGGATCGCGGTGTCGCTGATGCAGACCCTGGTGATCCCGCTGGTGCCCGAGCTGCCCAAGCTGCTGAACGCCTCGGCCGCCGACGCCGCCTGGGCGATCACCGCCACGCTGCTCGCCAGCGCCGCCGCGACACCGGTGATGGGGCGGCTGGGCGACATGTACGGCAAGCGGCGCATGCTGCTGGTCAGCCTGTTCCTGCTGATCGCCGGATCCGTCCTGTGCGGCCTCAGCGACTCACTGACACCCATGATCGTCGGCCGGGCGTTGCAGGGCCTGGCCTCGGGCGTCATCCCGCTCGGCATCAGCATCATGCGCGACGAGCTGCCCGCCGAACGCCTCGGCTCCGCCATCGCCTCCATGAGCGCCTCCCTCGGCGTGGGCGGCGCGCTCGGCCTGCCCGCCGCCGCCCTCATCGCCGAGAACTTCGACTGGCACGTCCTGTTCTGGACCGCGGCGGCGCTCGGGGCCGTCGCGTTCGTCCTGGTGCTGACGCTGGTGCCGGAATCCGCGGTACGCAGCGGCGGACGCTTCGACTTCGTCGGCGCCATCGGGCTGTCCGGCGCGCTGGTGTGCCTGCTCCTGGCCATCTCCAAGGGCGCCGACTGGGGCTGGGGCGACGCGCTCACCATCAGCCTGTTCGCCGTGGCGGTCGTGGTGCTGCTGCTGTGGGGCTGGTGGGAGCTGCGCACCCGCGAGCCGATGGTCGACCTGCGCACCACCGCCCGGCGCCAGGTGCTCTTCACCAACCTCGCCTCCATCATGCTCGGCTTCGCGATGTTCGCGATGTCGCTGGTGCTGCCGCAGCTTCTCCAGCTGCCCGAGGCCACCGGGTACGGGCTCGGCCAGTCGGTGCTGGCCGCGGGCCTGGTCATGGCGCCGTCCGGCGTGGTCATGCTGCTGCTGGCGCCCGTCGCGGCCCGCCTGTCCGCCGCCTACGGGCCGAAGGTGACGCTGATGCTCGGCGCGATCATCGTGGCCGCCGGTTACGGCCTCAACATCGTGCTGATGTCCGAGGTGTGGCAGCTCGTCCTGGTCTCCTGCGTCATCGGGGCGGGCATCGGGTTCGCGTACGCCTCCATGCCCGCCCTCGTCATGGGCGCGGTGCCGGTGTCCGAGACGGCCGCCGCCAACAGCCTCAACACGCTGATGCGGGCGATCGGCACCTCCGTGTCCAGCGCCGTCGCCGGGGTGATCCTGGCCGAGATGACCACCAGGTTCGGGCCCGCCGAGCTGCCCTCCGAGGACGGGTTCCGCGTCGTGCTGGCCATCGGCGCCGGCGCCGCCCTGCTGTCCTTCCTGCTCGCCGCCTTCCTGCCCCGCCGCAACGCGTCCGCTGTCCCCGCGGTCTCCCACCACGCTCCAGCCCCGGTCACTCAGACGGCCCCGGTGGTTCCGGCCTTCACAGAGGACGAGCCGCAGCTCGCGTACGCCATCCCCGACGCGGCCCGCCAGGAAGGCGCGGTCGAGATCCGCGGCTTCGTCAGCGGCGACGACGGCCAGCCGGTCGGCCACGCCACGCTGACCCTGATCGACCTGCGCGGCCACCAGCTCGGCAGGGCCATGAGCCTGGCCGACGGCGGCTACAGCATCTGGACGCCCGGCACCGGCACCTACGTCCTGATCGCCTCCGCCGCCCACCGCGACCCCCAGGTGGCCACCCTCGTCGTGGGCGAACAGCCGCTCGACTTCAACCTGATCCTCGCCGGATCGAGCAAGCTCATCGGCGCCGTACGCGACCTGGAGGGCAAGCCGGTGCCCGGCGCGGTGCTCGTCCTCACCGACGTCCGCGGCGAGGTGCTGTCCACGAGCACCACCGACCCGGACGGCGCCTACTCCTTCTCCGGGATGACAGCCGGCCACTACACGCTGGCCGTCAGCGCCGACACCTACCGCCCGACCGCCGTCTTCGTCGAGACCCACGGCACCGGCCAGACCAGGCAGGACGTCGAGCTGCGGCCGGGCACCCGGATCCGCGGCACCGTACGGGTGCGCGACGGGGTCCCGCTGGCCGACGCCCGGGTCACGCTGCTGGACGCCGCCGGGAACGTGGTCGGCACCACGACCACGGCCGACGACGGCGCGTACGCCTTCGCCGACCTGACCGGCGGCCAGTACACCCTCATCGCCACCGGCTACCCGCCCGTCGCCGACACCGTGACCATCAACGGCCGCGACGACGACGACCGCGACCTGTGGCTGGCCCACAAGGACTGACCGGCCCAGGTCTTTCGAACCAAGCACTGCTCCGGACGTACGAGCAGGGGGAGAGCAGGAGCACGACCATGGACACCAACCTTTCGACCGGCCGGCGGGGGCTGCGGGCCGCGGTCCGCACGAAGGACGGCTGGGCCGTGCAGCACGCGGTCGTCACGGTGACGGACACGTCCGGGCAGCAGGTCGTCCGGGCGGAGGCCGACGCCGACGGCGTCGTGTCGAGCGGCCCGCTGCGGCCCGGCGTGTACACGGCCGTCGCCACCGCGATCGGCTACGCGCCGGCCGCGCTGACGGCCATCGTGACCGCGTCCGGCGTGGCCGAGCTGGGCACCGTGGTGCTGGCCAGGCAGGGCGGCTCCGACCTGCCGCCGCCCGGCCCCTGGACGCTCGACCCGGCGCACTGCACGATCGCGGCGACCGCCCAGCACCTCGGGCTCAGCACCGTACGCGGGCGGTTCCGGCAGTTCGCCGGGCGGATCGAGGTCGGCGCGAGCCCGGAGACGTCCAGGGTGGCCGCCGACATCGCCGCCGCCTCGATCGACACGGGCAACGCCACCAGGGACGACCACCTGCGCTCGGCCGACTTCCTGAGCGTGGCCGCGCATCCGATGATCTCCTACCGCGGCACGGGGCTCAGCCCGGCGGGCCCCGACTGCTGGACCGTCCACGGAACGCTGACCCTCGCGGGGGTGACGCGGCCCGTGGACCTCGACCTGGCCTACCTCGGCACCGGCCCGGACCCGTGGGGCGGCCTGCGGGCGGCCTTCCACGCCGAGACGGAGCTGCGGCGCGAGGACTTCGCGATGACGTACAACCAGGTGGTGCGGGCCGGGATCAACCTGGTCGGCGCCACGGTCAAGGTCGAGCTGGACATCCAGGCCGTACAGGGAACCGCTCTGCCCTAGCCCGGAGGCCGCGCCGCACCGCGCCTGAACATCCTCGCCTTCGCGGTCAGGACGTCTTCGCGGGACGGTAGACGAGGTACAGCACGCCCGTCGAGAACGTCTCCGACTTGACCAGTTCCAGCGGCACGGTGGTGTCCCCCTCGTCGAAGAGCCGCTCGCCCTTGCGCACCGCGATCGGGTGCACCAGCAGGTGCAGCTCGTCCAGCAGCCCAGCCTGCAGCAGTTGCCGCACCACCGAGACCGAGCCGCTGACCGCGATGCGCCCGCCCTCCTCGTTCTTCAGCGCGGTGACGGCCTCGGTCAGGTCGCCCCGCAGCAGCTCGCTGTTGCGCCAGGTGAACTCCAGCGCCTGCCGCGAGACGACGATCTTGCGCGAGTCGCCGAGGATCTTGGCGTAGCCGGCGTCCTCGCCGCCCTCGGCCTCGATGGCGGGCCAGGCGCCGGCGAAGCTGTCGTAGGTCTTGCGGCCCAGCAGCAGGGTGTCGGCCATCTGGCTGCCCACGGCCGCGCCCATCTCGTCGTTGAAGTAGGGGAAGTGCCACTCTCCGGGCTCCTCGACGACGCCGTCGAGGGAGATGAAGAGGCTGGCGGCGATGGTCCTCATGATGTTCGCTCCTGTGGTCCGGCTCTGCGTTCCTGATGTGCTCGTAGCTTCTCGGAGCGGGCTTACGGATGTCTTAAGGTCTTCCTCCCGCCGACCTTAACGCCCGCGGGCGTGTCACCTTTCCGGCCCGTTCGGCCTCTTAGGGGCATGACGAGCAGACAACCCATGAGGGTGCTGAGAACGCCGGACGACCGCTTCGACGGCCTCCCCGGCTACCCGTTCCAGCCGCACTACGCCGAGATCGACGCGGGCGACGGCCACGGCACCGCCCTGCGCGTGCACTACCTCGACGAACGCCCCGCCGGTGAGCCGTCGGGGGAGACCGTGCTCCTCCTGCACGGCGAGCCGACCTGGAGCTACCTCTGGCGTGACCTCATCCCGCCGCTGGTGGCGGCCGGTCACCGGTGTGTCGCGCCGGACCTGGTCGGGTTCGGACGCTCCGACAAGCCCGCCGACCGCTTCGACTACACCTACCAGGCCCATCTCGACTGGTTGCGCGCCCTCGTGTTCGGCACGCTCGACCTGGACGGGGTCACGCTGGTCTGCCACGACTGGGGCGGCCTGCTCGGGCTGCGGCTGCTCGCCGAGCACCCCGGCCGCTTCCGCCGCGCCGTCGCCACCAACACGATGCTGCCCGCGGGCGACCAGGACATGGGCCCGTTCTTCGTCCACTGGCTGCAGTCCAGCCAGCGCTCGAACCCGTTCAAGGTGGCCGCTGTCCTGGCGCGCAACCTGCGCGCCGGCGCGGACCCCGCCGTGCTGGCCGCCTACGACGCGCCGTTCCCCGGCGAGCCCTACCTCCAGGGCGCGCGGCAGTTCCCGCTGCTCGTGCCGATCTCCCCGCAGGACGAGGCCGCCCCGGGCAACCGTGAGGCGTGGCGCGTGCTGGAGACGCTCGACCTTCCGTTCCTGTGCGCGTTCGGCGAGCACGACCCGGTGAGCCGCGTCCACGGGGAGCGGATGGCCGAGCGCATCCCGGGGGCCAAGGGGCAGCCGCACGTCACGATCGCCGACGCCGGGCACTTCCTCCAGGAGGACCAGCCGCGGCGGCTGGCCGAGACGATCGCGGGCTTCATCGGGAGCACCCCGTGACCGGGAGCGCGTTGGCCGCCAGGCCCCGGTTCCTCGCGGCGATGCGGGTCACGGTGATCCTCCAGGCGGTGGCCCTGCTGGTCCAGGCGGCCACTGCCGGGACGCTGCTGGCCTCACCTGACGGGCGGGCGCTGCACGGCGTCACGGCGCTGGCGGTCGTGGCCACCGCGGCGGCCCAGCTTCTGGTCGCGGTCCTGGTGTGGCGGCCGGGCGGCGGGTCGCCGCGGTTCATCGCCGGCAGCGCGTTCATGCTCGTCCTGTCCCTGGCCGCGGCGGCGCTCGGTGACCTGCACGCGCCCGAGCTGCACGTGCCTCTCGGCACGCTGCTGTTCGGCGGGAGCGTCGTGCTGGTGGTGCGGGCCTGGTCGGGCCGCCGCGCCTGAGGTCGCCACAACGGGGTTCAGGCGGTCTTCGCGGTGCGGTGCAGGCGGAGGGCGGAGACGAGGAAGAAGACGCCGCCGACGGTCGCGTACCCGGCGAGGCTGGTCAGGGACGCGGCCGGCGTACCGGACTGGAGGATGAACCCCGTCCCGGCGAGCGTGGAGATCCCCCCGCTGAGGATCATCGGCCACTGGCCGCCGAGCCCGCGGCGGCTGACGGCCACGATGAGCTGCACGATCCCGGCGGTGATGGCCCAGACGCCCCACACGCGCAGCACGGCCGTCACGCCCGTGCCGGCCGTGACGGCCAAGCCGACGGCGGTGAGCGAGCTGAGGGCCAGGTTGACGTACAGGGCCGCGGTGGGGCGGGCGGTCCTGGACGAGCGCAGGTCCACGATGGCGGCGGCGACGTCGAACAGGGGGTAGACGACGAGCAGCGCCACGCTCACCGGGCCGATGGACGGCCCGGTCAGGAACAGCAGGATCGCCCAGACGAGGGCGAACCCGAAGCGCGTCACGTAGAGGTTCCGCAGTGCCACGGCGGTGGGGCGGGTGTTCGTGTCGGTGGCGGTGGTCATGCTCTGTCCTTCTTCGTACGCTCGGAGCTAGGTAGAATGACTAGTAACTCTACCGATGCTGACGTTAGCCCGGCGGGACGGCCGGCGCAAGAGGAGGGACGCGTATGATCTCGGGCATGGTCAGCCCCATGCGCGAACGACTCCTCGAAGCCGCGAGCGAGCTGTTCTACGCGCACGGGCTGCGCGCGGTGAGCGTCGACAAGGTCATCGACCTCGCCGCCACCACGAAGGTGACGTTCTACCGGCACTTCAAGAGCAAGGACGAGCTCGTCGTCGCCTACCTCGAACGCCGCGCCGCACTGGAGCGGGACGGCATCGGCCAGGCCATGAAGCAGGGCGACGGCGACGTCGAGGCCACGCTGCGGGTGATCTCCGAGGCGATCGGGGCCATCGCCTGCGCGCCCGGCTTCCGCGGCTGCCCCTTCATCAACGCCGCCGCCGAGTACCCCGACCCTGACAGCCCGATCCGCAAGGCCGTGGACGCGCATCGCCGGTGGAACAGGGCGACGTTCGAGCAGCTCATCGCGCCGCTCGGGATCCGGAACCCGGCGGAGGTCGCCGACGATCTCATGTTGGTCCGGGATGGCGCCATGGTCGCCGGCTACCTCGACGAGCCGGCGGCCGTCGCGGCCTCGTTCCTCCGCAGCAGCCAGGCCGTCATCGGCGGCGGCGGAGGCTCGGCCCGGAGCTGAGCGCGCCGCCGCCGGGCGGTGGCGGGCGATAAATGTGGCGACGCCGGGAGGCGTCCTCGCCATAATGGGCCGATGTGACAGAGATCGAGGTCGTCGTCGCCCACAGCGAACGCGCGACGTTACGCGCAGGCGACGTCTTCCTGAAGATCGACAGCGTTCAGACACGCATCGACGTAGAGGTCGAGGCGATGGCCCTGGCGCCGATCCCGACCCCGCAGGTCCTGTGGCGCAACCCGCCCGTTCTGGCGCTCGCCGCCGTCCCTGGTACGGCGCTCGGCCGCCTGGGCGAGCCGTCGGACGCGTCCCCTGCGGCCTGGGCCGCGGCGGGCGCCGCCGCCCGCATGCTGCACGACGCCCCGCCGCCGCCCTGGCCGGGCGGCCGGAACCTGGAGGAGGAGGCGTCGCGCCTCGACGACGAATGCGCCTGGCTCATCGCGAACGACGTCCTTCCCGCCGACGTCGTCAAGCGCAACCGCCGGATCGCCGAGGACGCGCTGCGGCCGGGCGCCCCGGCGTTCACGCACGGAGACCTGCAGCTCACGCACGTGTTCGTCGAGGGTGACGAGATCACCGGCGTGATCGACTGGTCAGAGGCGGGTCAGGGCGACCCCATGTACGACCTGGCCACCTTGACGCTCGGCCACGAGGAGCACCTCGCCGACGTCGTGGCCGGCTACGGCGCGGACGCCGAGGTCGAGGTGATCCGCGCGGGGTGGTCGCTGCGCAGCCTGCTGGCGATCCGCTGGCTGGCCGAGCACGGCTTCGACCCGGCCCTGCCGGGCTGCGAGGTGGACGTGCTGATGTCCGCGGCGTCGAGGGGCTGACGTCAGGGTGTGCACTCCGTGACGCCGTCCCGCAGACCCAGCCGACCCTCGTAGATCGCCACCTTGTGGGAGATCAGCTTGAGGCACTCGTCCAGCTCACGCATCTGCGCGACCACCCGATCCCGATGCTCGCGCAACACCTCCAGCCGCTCCACCTCATTGCCCTGCCCCGCCCTGACCAGCTCGGTGTAGCGCCGGATGTCGGTCAACGGCATGCCGGACGCCCGCAGCCGCATGCACACGCCCAGCCAGCCGACGTCGTCCTCGCTGTAGATTCGGTGCCCCGCGACCCCCCGGCTCACCGGCTGGGCCAGCAGCCCCTCCCGCTCGTAGAAGCGGAGCGTGTGCACGCTGAGCCCGGTGCGCTCGGCGACCTGGCCGATGCTCAAACCCGACATGCGGCCCAGTTTGCCCTAGAGTCGGCTCTAGGTTCTACGGTTCCGAAGCATGAGACATCGCATCCTCGGCGGCACCGGTATCGAGGTCAGCACCCACTGCCTGGGCACCATGATGTTCGGCTCGGCCGGCAACCCCGACCACGCAGACAGCATCCGCATCATCCACACCGCCCTCGACCACGGCATCAACTTCGTCGACACCGCCGACATGTACTCGGCGGGCGAGTCCGAGGAGATCGTCGGCAAGGCGCTGCAGGGGCGGCGGGACGACGTCGTCCTGGCCACCAAGGTGCACTTCCCGATGGGGGAGGGGCCCAACAGGGGCGGCAACTCGCGGCGCTGGATCGTGCGCGAGGTCGAGGCGAGCCTCAAGCGGCTGCGTACCGACTGGATCGACCTCTACCAGATCCACCGCCCCGACCACCGCACCGACATCGAGGAGACCCTCTCCGCCCTGACCGACCTGGTGCGGCAGGGCAAGATCCGCGCCTTCGGCAGCTCCGCCTTCCCGGCCCACGAGACGGTCGAGGCCTACCACGTGGCCCGGCAGCGCGGCCTCTACCGCTTCCGCACCGAGCAGCCGCCGTACAACATCCTGGCCCGCGGCATCGAGGGCGACGTCCTGCCCACCGCGCAGCGGCTCGGCCTGGGCGTGCTCACCTACAGCCCGCTGGGCTGGGGCTTCCTGACCGGCCGCTACCGCAAGGACCGGCACGTCGACCTGGCGCGCGGCCGCGCCGCCCGCGCGCCGGAACGCTTCGACCCGTCCATCCCGGTCAACGCGGCCAAGCTGGACGTCGTCGAGGAGCTGGTGAAACTGGCGGACGAGATCGGCTGCACCCTGCCCGCGCTGGCCATCGCCTTCGCCGCGTCCCACCCGGCCGTCACCTCGGTCATCCTCGGCCCGCGCACCATGGAGCAGCTCGAAGGCCTGCTGAAGGGGGCCTCGCTGGTGCTCGACGACAGCGTGCTCGACCGGATCGACGAGCTCGTACCGCCCGGCACCAACGTCTACCACCCGGTCGGCCTCTGGAGCCCGGCCCCCTTGACCGACCCCGCCCTGCGCCGCCGCCCCGTGGGGCATCGCGCCGCCGCGAGCTGACCGGGCGTCCGCCGGCGATCGTCAGGCTCATCATGGGGGGATGACAAGCATTCCCGGCGGGAGGTGTGGTGAGCCAGTATTACCAGGTCGGCGAGCAAGTCCTCTGGAACCCGTCGAACGGGGTGTCCGCGCTGTTCCTGCGATCAGCCGACGCCCTCGCCCCGGAAACGGGCCTGCCGACGGGGCTCAGCCCGATGGAGAACGACGAGTGCCAGATCGACCTGGAGGTCTTCACCGCCTTCGTGAGCGCCCTGGTCGAGCGCTACGAGCGGACGAACCATCCCATCCTGCACGCCCTCATGGAGGGCTTCATCGCCACCGCACTGGTGCTCGTCCAGCGCGGCGGCGCCGAACTCCACCGATCAGAGCTCGACGGCTGGCGGGATGTCCAGGTGAGCGGGCCTGCCACCCGACTGCCGGAGGGCAGCGCCGGGCGTTGGGCGGAGCTCACGGCGCGGCACGCCCGGGCGATGCCGCGCTGAACACCACCGAACGGATCAGGGCTGGGAGCGGATGGCGGCGATGGCGATCTCGCCGCTGACGGCGTGCGCCGCGACCACGGGCGCCACCACACTGTCGACGATGACCGTGGCCAGATCGGCCGACCCGGACGTGTAGCTCACGCCGTCCACGATCGCCTCCTCCGCGACAAGAACCGGCACGTCGGAAGCCTGCCTGCGGCCGGGCACGTGGATGAGCTGAACCCGTTCCCCCCGCTGCAGGTCATAGGGCGCCTGGCCGGGCTTGAGCGCCAGCCCCACCCTGACCGCCCGCCCCGCCACCGCACCGCCGTCACCACCCCTGATCATCGGCCGGGTGAGCAACGTGCCAGGCAGCACCGTGACCGCCGCCACGGCCGCCGCCACCTTCTCACGCTCCGACCAGGGCCAGTACGCGGCCCCGTCGTCGGCGACGCGCGCCTCCTGCAGCGCGTCGGGGCCCAAGGGCTGACCGGCGCCGACCTGCTTGACGACGCGGACGACGGACGTACGCTCGTCGGCCCGCATCACCAGCGTCATCGTGGCCAGCGCGCCACCGAGCACCAGCAGCACGGCGAGCGCGGCGAGCCCCGGGCTGCGTTGGCGGGACCACTGCGGCAGCCCACGGGAAGCGACTCCAGTCAGCACACGGTCACTTTGTCACTGCGGGTGATCGAGCACCATCGAAACGTAGGGAACGGGTTCGTCCCAGGCTCAGATCCACCCCTGCTGCTTGGCGAGCAGGGCGCCCTGGAACCGGTTGGCGGCGCCGAGCCGTTCGAGCAGCTCGGCCACGTGCCGCCGATAGGTCCGCAGGCTCACCCCCATCTCCCTGGCCGCCACCTCGTCCTTGCGGGTGCCGGCCAGCAGGTACAGCACCCGCCGCTCGCGCAGGGTCAAATCGGGCGCGTCGCGGGGTTCGAGGTCCTGCGCGTGGGCCCAGACGCGCTCGAACAGGTCCGTCATCGTCGCGACGACCCCCGCCTGCGAGATCATCAGGGCGCTCCGCTCGCCGCCGCCGGGCTCGCTGGGGACGAAGACCACCGAACGGTCGACGATCACCATCTGCTGCCCGTCGTCGTCGACGAGCCGGTGGTGGTCGCCGGCGCGGTGCAGCGTGACGCAGTACTCCATGAGCTCAGGGTCGAGCAGGCTCTGCCGGGAGACGATGGTGCGCCAGCGGGCGCCCTCGCCGAGCCGCTGGAGGTGGACGGGCAGCCTGCCGAGGCAGGGCCGGTAGCGTTCGGGCTGCATGGCCAGCACCTCCTGCGCGTCGAGCGCCAGTGACCAGATGCGTTCGTTGATCCGGTCGGCGCCGTCGATCTGCTCGACGGCGACCGTGCGGTCGGGCCCGCGCTGTTGCGCGCTCAGCAGGTGCACCGCCTCCCACGCCGCCGAGATGCGGCGCTGCTCGGCGTTCGTCTCCAGCAGCCGCCGCCGGATGAGGCGGCTGATCCCGATCTCCGGATCGACGGCGACGGGCCGGCCCGACGGGTCGAAGCGGATGAGGCCGAGCGCCGAGAGCCGCTGCAGCGCCGCTCGCAGGCCGTCCGGGTCGCACGCCGTCGTTTCGCGGCCGCACAGGAGGTCGTGGTAAACGATCTCCTCGAAGTCGGTCAGTCCGAGACTGCTGAGGCTCATGTGGCTCCCGATGTAGCGAAAGGGGCCGGCGCGGCTGGTGGTGCGCCTGTGACAGCAAGCTGCACGGCATTGCAGGTTGCTGTCGGCCCCGACTGCTTACTTCAGTTGATCATCCGTGGTTATTGTCCAGGTGTCGGCGGCGCTGATCACCCAAATCGCGTATGTCGGCCTTGGCTGGCATTCCCCCACCGCCGGCTCGCACCAGAGGAGGATCCCTGTGTTCCGTGCACTCAACGAGATGAGCGATCGGCTGCTGAGCAGGTTGCTGCCCACCACCACCGCCGAGGCCGAGCCCTGCTGGTGGACCTCGACCGGCATCCGCTGCTGCATCTACGCCGGCAAGACCTACTGCCGCTGACCCTCCGGCCGAACGGATCAGCGGCATGGAGTACGTCGCGCTGGCCGCCCGCTGCGCCCTGGGGATCGTCTTCCTGGCGGCGGTGGCCGGCAAGGTGCGCGGGCGGGAGGCGTTCGAGGCGTTCCGGCGATCGGTGCCGGCGCTCGTCCCGCTGCCGCGCGGCCGGGTCCCGGCCGCGCTGCCCGCCACGGTGGTCGCCGTCGAGACGGCCACCGTCCTGCTGCTGACAATGGAGTTCACGGCGCCGGCCGGGCTGGGCCTGGCCGGTGCCGTGCTGCTGGCCTTCTCCCTCGGCATCCGGTACGCGCTCCGCTCGGGCAGCCGGGCCCCCTGCAACTGCTTCAGCACCTCGTCGGCGCCGCTGAGCCGCCGGCACCTCGTCCGCAACGCCGTCCTGATCGCGGTGGCCGTCACCGGCCTGGCAGCCTCATCCACACAGGCGGGCACGCAGGCGCACCCCGCCGGAGCGGTCCTGGCACTCGCCGCCGGCGGCCTGATCGCGCTGTTCGCCGTCTTCACCGACGACCTCGCCGACCTCCTGCACCCGGTCCCACCCCCGCCCCGCTGAACCGTAAGGGACGCCGATGTCCTTCCTCGTGGCCGCCGTCGTCTTCGTCGGCCTGCTGAGCGCCGTCAACCTGTTGCTGCTGCTGGCCGTGATCCGCCGCCTGCGCGAGCACGCGAACGTCCTGCGGACCGTGGCTGGAAGTCCGGTGCCCCCCGCCTTCACCCCGCCGGGCACCCGGCTCCCCGACTTCACCGCGACGGACACCACCGGCGCGCCCGTCAGCCGGGCCACCTTCGGCGCCGCGGGCGGCACGACCGTCGTCGGCATGTTCTCCACCGACTGCTCCGCCTGCGACGAGCACCTGCCCGAGTTCGCCGAACGAGTCCGCCACCTGGGCCGTGACCGCGTCCTGGCGCTGGTCGTGGGCGGCGGGCCGAAGGCGGAGACGTTCACCGCCGCCCTCGCCGGCCACGCGACCGTGGTCACCGAGGAGCGCGACGGCCACCTCTACACGGCCTTCGGACGCCCGCCGTTCCCCGGCTTCTACCTCGTGGACGGCGCGGGCGCCGTGACGGCGTCGGCGCACTCCACGCACGAGCTGCCGATCCCCGCGAACGTCTGACCGGCATGGCGACCCCCATGCCCGGCCGGATCCGCGTCGCCGCAGCCCTCGCCTGGAAGGCCCACCCGGTGGCCGCCGTGGGCGCGGCCGTCCTCGGCGTGCTCGGCGGGCTGGCGCCGGTCGCGACCGCCTGGCTGACGAAACTCGTCCTCGACGCGCTCGTCAGGGGCGACGGGTTCGCCGCGCTCGCCCCGGCGGCCGGCGGGCTCGCACTCAGCGGCCTGGCCGTCATCGTGCTGCCGCACGTGTCCGACTACGCCAAGGCGCAACTGCGCAGGTCGATCTGCCTGCTCATCTACGACCGGCTGTTCCGGGCGGTCAACCGCCATCCCGGGCTCAGCCGGTTCGAGACGCCGGGCTTCCACGACACGCTGCGGCTGGCGTACGAGTCGAGTCACAGCGCGCCGGACCGCCTGGTCGTCGGCGCGCTGGCGATCGGCCAGGCGGTCATCACCCTCGCGGGCTTCACCGTCACCCTGGCCGCCGTCAACCCGCTCATGGTCGCCGTCATCGTCGTCGCCGCGCTGCCCTCCGTGCGCATCCAGCTTGTGCTCAGCCGCAAGCGTGCCGAGGTGATGTGGGACATCACGCCCGCCATGCGGCGCCAGGTGTTCTACGGCGACCTGCTCACCCGGCCGGAGGCGGCCAAGGAGGTGCGGCTGTTCGGCCTGGGCGACCACCTGCGCGAGCGGATGCTCGGCGAGGTGCGCGGCATCAACAGGGCCGAGCGCGACGTGGACCGCCGTGCGCTGCGCAGCCAGGGAGTGATGGCGCTGCTCGGGAGCGCTGTCGCGGCCGGCGGGCTGCTGTGGGCGATCCTCAGCGCCGCCTCCGGCGGCATCAGCGTGGGCGACGTGACGGTCTTCGTCGCCGCCGTCGCGGGCGTCCAGGCGGCACTGACCGCGATCGTCAGCCAGTGGGCGGACGTGCACAACGCGCTGCTGATGTTCGGCCACTACACGGACGTGGTGGCGGCCGAGCCCGACCTGCCCGTTCCGCGCGAGCCCGCCGCGCTGCCCGCGCTGCGCGACGGGATCGAGCTGCGCGACGTGTGGTTCCGCTACAGCGAGGAGCACCCCTGGATCCTGCGCGGGGTGGACCTGTTCATCCCCTCCGGGCGGACGGTGGCCCTCGTCGGGGTGAACGGCGCGGGCAAGAGCACGCTGGTCAAGCTGCTGTGCCGGATGTACGACCCGATCCGCGGACGCATCACCTGGGACGGGGTGGACCTGCGCGACGCGGACCCGGCCGACCTGCGCGCCCGTATCGGCGCGGTGTTCCAGGACTACATGGACTACGACCTCACCGCCGCCGAGAACATCCTGCTGGGCGACCTGACGGCGGACGGCGAGCAGGTCCGCGACGCGGCCCGCCGCGCGGGCGTCCACGAGACGGTCACCGCGCTGCCGCGCGGGTACGACACCATGCTCAGCCGCCTGTTCGGCGACCGCGACGAGCAGGCCGGGGTCTCCCTGTCCGGCGGGCAGTGGCAGCGCCTCGCGCTGGCCCGCGCGTTCATGCGGCAGCGCCAGGACCTGCTCATCCTGGACGAGCCCAGCTCCGGTCTCGACGCCCAGGCCGAGCACGAGGTGCACACCAGCCTGCGGGCCTACCGGGGCGAGCGCACCAGCGTGCTCATCTCGCACCGGCTGGGCACCGTGCGCGCCGCCGACCTCATCGTGGTGCTGAGCGAGGGGCGGATCGCCGAACGCGGCACGCACGACGAGCTGATGGCCATGGGCGGTGAGTACGCCCGCCTGTTCACGCTGCAGGCCGACGGCTACGCGACCGGGTCTCCCGACGGGCCGGAGGACAGTCTGCGTACCACCACGCCGAGCACGCGGTCTGCCGGGAGATAGCCGTACACCCGTGAGTCGGCGCTCGACGTGCCGTCCCCCACCACCACGAGCGCACCTTCGGGCACGCGCGCGCCGGGCGTCGCCGCCGCGGCCTCCGCCACGTCGGCGGGCACGGGGTCGCCCGGCAGCGCGGTCACCCGCTTGATCGCCCAGGGAGGCGCCGGCGGGCCCGTGCCCCACCCCGACGGCCGCGTGGACTCGAAGACCACCACCTGGCCGCGCCGCACCGCGCCGGTCCTGCGGACCAGCACCCGGTCACCCGGACGGTAGGTCGGCGCCATGCTCACACCGCTCACCTGGACGACGACGAGCCGGCGCCGGGCGACGACCGCGACGACGGCGAGCACTGCGACGGCGATGAGCGCGTACCACACGGGCCTCACTCTAGATCGTCGGAGACGATCAGGCGGCGGCCCGGTAGCCGGGGATGTCCTCGACGCGGTGGTAGACGGGCAGGCCGCGCTCGACGGCGATCCGCACGTCCTCATCGGCGCCGCTCGACTCACCCGGCAGCCGCAGGACCGCGTCGCAGTGCCGCAGCAGCCGCTCGGCCGTGGGATACATGATCTGCTCGGCGACCGGGTCGGTCGGCCCGGTGCCGCCCGCGCCGCGCAGCACGGGCAGCGCCACCCACTCGCCGATCATCGGGACGTGGCCGCTACGGAAGATCGGCCAAGCGGCCTCCTCCAGCCGGGCCAGGTTGCTCGCCATGAGTGCCGGGTCGTCGCCCGTGCCGGAACGGTAGGGACCTGCTATCAGAATCATCACGATGCGTCACTATAATCGGAAACAATCGGAAAGAACAAGGAGAAACGTGCATGCTGGCCGCCCAACGCCGTGAGCTGCTCCTCGACCGCCTCCACCGCGACGGCCGGATCATCGCCAAGGACCTCGCCGCCGAACTCGGCATCTCCGAGGACAGCATCCGCCGCGACCTGCGCGACCTCGCCGCCGCGGGCTTGTGCCAGCGCGTGTACGGCGGCGCGCTGCCCGTCTCGCCGGCCATCGCCGACTACGCCACCCGGCAGGGGGTCGAGGTGTCAGGCAAACAACGCGTGGCCGCCGCCGCCGCGGCGCTGATCCAGCCAGGCAGCACCGCGATCCTGGACGGCGGCACCACCGCGCTCGCGGTCGTCCGCGCCCTCCCGCTCGACCTGCGCGCCACCGTCATCACGCACAGCCCCACCGTGGGCAGCGCGCTGGCCGAGCACCGCGACGTGGAGGTGTATTTGATCGGCGGCCGGCTGTTCAAGCACTCCATGGTCGCCTGCGGCGCCGCCGCGGTGGAGGCCGCCCGCGGCCTGAACGCCGACCTGTTCCTGCTCGGCGTGACCGGCGTTCATCCCGAGGCGGGGCTGACCACCGGCGACGCCGACGAGGCCGCCATGAAACGCGCCCTGGCCAGGCAGGCCGCGGACACGTACGTGCTGGGCAGCGCGGAGAAGATCGGCGCCGCCTCCCGGTTCGCCGTCCTGCCGCTGGCGGAGGTCGCGGGGATCGTCACCGACGTCGATCCCGGCAACGCCACGCTGCGAGCGCTCGACGTGCCCGTCGTCCACGCCCCCTGACGCGGCAGGTCAGAAGTACTTCGAGGTCAGGTCGGTGGTCGGCCAGGACGACACGGTCACCTTGTTCATGTCGTCGTCGATCCCGTCGTAGTCGAGCGACCCCGTCTCCTCGCGCCGGTTGAACAGCAGGGCATAGCTGAACCCGTTCTGCAGCCGCGCCAGATAGCTGAAGGTCCCCGGCATCGACCCGTTGTGCCAGGTGTTGAGGTGACCGGTGACCTGGCGGCACCACCACCCGCCGCCGTACCAGGAGCCGTACTCGTTGACCCCGATCTCCGGCTTGGCCACCAGCTTGGCGATCGAGGCCGAGCTGAGCACGGTGCCCGGCCGGTCGAAGGCGAGCGTCCAGCGGACCAGGTCCACGGCGGAGGCCAGCCAGCCGCCGTTGGCGTCCTGGTTGGGCATGTTGAAGCCGCCGTAGGGGTACGGCACGGTGGTGCCGGACGTGTCCAGCACGGTCTTGTTCGTGTACTGCGACTCGTACCTGACCTCGCCGGCCACGGCCTCGGTCCTGAGGCTCTGGCCGAGCTGCATGCGGGTGATGCCGAGCGGCTGGAGCAGCTTGCTCTGGACGTACGCCTCGTAGGGCAGCCCCGAGACCTTCTCAATGATCCGGCCGAGCAGCAGGTACCCGTAGTTGCTGTAGACCATCTTGGTGCCCGGGGCGTAATCGAGGGGGCGGGCGGTGGCGTACCGGATGATGTCGTCATGCCCGATCGGCAGCGGCACGTCGAGCGCGGCCGAGATGGTGTGGTCCCGCCAGAGCTGGTCGCCGGAGACGTCGCGGTCCCAGCCGCCGAGGTGCTGCATGAGGCGCAGGACGGTGACCTGTTCCATCCGGGCGTCGGCCGGGGTGAGGCCGAGCAACTGGGTGACCTTGGCCGACAGGCTCAGCTTGCCGTCCTGCACGAGGCGCATGACGGCGGCCGAGGTGATGTTCTTGCTCAGGCTGGCGATCCGGAACAACGACGTGGGCGTCGGGGTGACGGGCGCCCTGGAGTAGTCGTCGAAGCAGTAGCCGCGGGCGAGCAGGATCTTGCCGTTCTTCATGATCGCGAGCTGCGCGGCCCTGATCTCGCGGTCCAGCACGAACTTCTTGAGCACGTTGTCGAACCCGGCCAGCTGGGCCGGCACCGTTCCCGACGTGCGTACGACAGGGGTCGGCGGCGCCGCCTGCGCCGGTCGTCCGGCGAGCAGCGCCGCCGCGGGCGCCGCCGCCAGAAGAGTCCTGCGGGAAAGGACCGTCACTTATGCCCCTTTAAGTAGCATCCGATGCTTGAGCCGCATATCTTACGGATGTCAGGGCCTCAGTCGAGGCACTTCCCGAGTCCTGGCGGCAGACTTGACCACCGCAGCCGCGCAGGCGCACACTCCCGCGACCAGAGCCGCCGCGGCCATCACGGTCAGCGCGTCGGGCTGGACCAGAGCCTGACCGCGCCGCGCCTGCCACAACACCAGCCCGGTGACCCCCGCGTAACCGGACGCCGCGACGACCACCAACGCCGTGCGGACGCCCGCCAGCACGGGAAAGCGGCGGCACGCCAGCTTCAACCCGATCGCGACCAGCGGAACCACCTGCATCGCGTGCAGCCCGACGAAGTGCGCCACCCGCAGGTCACCAGCGCCCGTCTCCCACCCGGTAACCGGCATGACCGCGCCCCCGTCAGGAGCCCCCACGCTGTGCGCCCCGATCGTCGCCAGCCGCAGCCCGCTCGCCAGACCCTCCGCCTGCCCAGGGGTGGGAGCGGTCATCAGATAACCGACCGACATGCCGGCCAGCGAGATCACCATCCCCAGCGGGATCGCCCACGCCATCGCCCGATCCACCCGCCGCTGCGCCACCAGGAAGACCCCCAGCGCGAAGGTCATCAACCAGCCCAGGTACGCGGCGCCGCCCATGACCATGAACACGGTCTCGTCCAGGCCGGTGGAGAAGTTGAAGTGACTGGGGACGCCGCGGGCCGCCTGGAAGGTGATGGCCGAGATCTCCGGAACGACGAACCCCGCCACGGTCACCGTGCCCAGCCACCACAACGTCCGCCGCCGGCGCCCGGCCTGACTGATCATCCAGGCGAGGGTTCCGGCGTACAGGCCGAAGGAGATCGCGAACTTGAACGGCTTGAGCCATACGCCCTGGCCGTCCACCAGCGTCCGCGCGTCGATCACCAGCCCCAGGGCGCTCACCGTGGCCAGCACCGCCATCGCCGCCGCGCACCAGCCGAGCGGGCCGTGCCAGGTGGTGACCTTCTGTTCCTGTTGCAGCAGTCGCGTGCTCATGATGACTCCCTCGCATCGTCTGAGTGCAACTCTGCTGGCCGCCGCGTTCGCCGCCCATGGATGTGATCACCGGCCCGGCATGACCTCCTCACAACCCGGACATATGGGGATATAGTGCGATTTCCCGTGGGTGGAAGATGAGGTCAACAGCATGCTGGATCGGTTCCTGCGAGCCTTCTCACTGACGGCGGGAACCGACGGTCACGTCCCCGAGGAACGCCCTTCAGCGGCCGACCGCCTGCTGTCGGCCTTCGGCGGATCCACCTTCAACGGCGGCCTCTACCGGATCCACACGTGGCAGTCCCGCGCTCAGGCCGACGCCTTCAACGCCCATGCTGGAGCCGGGGGCGGGAGAGGTGCTTGAGATTCCGTTGCCCTTTTCCGAGTTTCACGAGGGCGAACTGGTCGAGTACGCGGACGAGGCCTTGGCCAAGAGCTTCTACGAACAGTGGCGCGCCACCGACGCGGCGCCCCTGGGCTTCGGTGAGTGCGTGGGGTATGGCGTCCCGCTCTTCCTGGGCGGGGAGGACGGCCTCGCCAACTTGGGTCGATGCGACATCGCTATGTACTGGCACATCGCTGGAGAGCTTCGCCGAGGGACGGCGGAGCTGGCGCCGGGCACGACAATTGGTGACATCGCCATCGGGGCGACTCACACCTGAACTGAGCACCCGCTCGCGGGCGATCCACCAGCACCCGCGTGGGCTTGCTGGCCTGTTCGTACGGTGCGCAGCCCGTTGTCACCGGTGCGGACGGCGTGCCCGCCCGGCGACGGTGAGGTCATTCTCAAGCCTTTGCGCCTCGGTCGCGTCGCCGGACCCCGGCGGCCCCGCTCAGGCGTCTTGCCGCAATGCGGCGCGCCATCCGACATGGCGTACCGGCAATCGCCGGGCGGCTATCCCTCGGACTTCTTGGCTTGGCCGGGCGGGGTGTGCGTGTCCTCGCTGTTCTCCTTGTTCACCTGCCCCGGTGGCTCTCGGGTCTGTCCCGGCGGGGTGTGCTGGGAGGCCGCTTCCGGCGTGCTGGACGGCTGAGGCTCCGATGTCTCTTCGGCCTTGGCGGGGCTGGACGTCGCCGGCGCCGGGCGGCGCGACGTGGTCGGCGCGGCGGCCACCTGGGTCGTCCTGGCCGGCGCCGTGCGGACGACAGCCGGCCGTGTGGAGCGCTGCGGGCTGGGGGTGGTCTTCGGGCGGTGACGGCTGTGCTCGCGGGTCGGAGCGGTGGTGGTGGTGCGACGCGGCTGTGTGGCGCTCGTACTGGGGGAGGCGGTGAGATGGACGCGGGTGGCGACGGCGGGCAGCGGGGCGGCGGCGTGGTTCTCGGGGATGGGCACTTCATCGAGGACGGGCGAACTGGACGGGATGCCGGCCAGCAGCGCGGCGAGGGCGAGGTTGAGGAGCCCGGCCAGGACGGTGGAGATGCGTAACGCCTGTCCTCGGCGGGGCGGTCGTGTCGTCGAGTGGTCCGGCCGGGTCATCGGGGCCTGAGAGTCGGTGCTGCGGCCATGTGGGGTCCTCCGGAGGGTGCGGCGGGACGGCCTTTTCGATCTAGACACGGATGCTGACGGCGGTCAAGAGCCATTGACACGGAAAGGCTCGATGGCGCACGTTTCCGCAGGTGACCGAAGTGACGAGGGTCTGTGTACCCAGCCGCTCACCTCGAGCGACCCCGCCCGTTCGGCGGCCTGCGCCCCGGACGGCTTCACCACCGGTGACCTGGCCGCCTGCGGTGGGACCGCCAGCGCCTCCATGGCTGTGAATCGCACATGGTTCCCGACGTGAAGACGTGACCGCTCTACGGCGTTACGCGCATTTCGAAGTCCGGGACGTACAAGGCGGGATTCAACACTTCGCCGGCGGGAACACCCGCCTTGTATGCCTGGGCGAGGATCTGATCCATGCGTCCCGCGACATGCCCCATGTCCGGTGCAGGGTCGTCGACGAGGGTGAACCCCGCGGCGTGACGGTCATCGGTCCACACATCTCCGACCAGTCGCCCGCGCTGGTCGTACACCTTGGCTCGCCGTACAGGACCGGTGGCCTTGAAATCGTAGGAGTCGTTCTCCGAAGCGAAAATGGCGGTGGCGTCGTGGAATCGGGGGTTCGGCGTCTCAGTCATCGAATCGTCCTTTCCAACCCAGGTCGGCATCCATGGACGGCGGGGCATTCCAGTCTGGCGGCTTGGTCCAGCCCTCCGGTACGACGTCGGCCTCCATGTACCACTTGCCGTCCTTGCGGTACACGCCACGCACGATGTACGTCGTGCCGCGACGCAGGAGAATCTCGCGTTCGGTGATGAGCCCGGTGATGGGGTACATGTTGAGCGCTTCGTACCCCTTGGGGACCCGCAACATCACCCGAACATCTCCATCGAAGCCGCCTCGCCGGCCCACGCTCGTGCTCAAGTATCCCGGCTCGGTGATGACGCGTCCTCGCAGTCGCTGCATCTCGTCGACCGACTTGATGTCGACCCCCAGCGAGTCCAGAAGCTTCTTCCCTACGCCTCGGTGCAGCACCACGTCGGCTGGCAGGTGGGATTTGGCGATCGCCTGGTCCATGGCGGTGATGTAGTCGGACACTTCGGGAGACCAGGAGACGCCGGGATCAGCGGCCTTCTTCCGCAGGGCGGAGTTGATCTCCGCGTAGCCGGATCTGCCGTAGTACTGCAGTGCGCGCAGTTCCTCTTCGATCAGCTCTGGCAGCGGCATGTGGTCTTGGGCCCATGCGCGTCCGTCGGCGTTGGTGCGGTGCCGTAGAGGTTCCTTCGGCAGGTCCGTACTCGGTGCCGTCGGCTTGCTCGCTGAAGAGTCTCCACCGGGGCGGGGTTCTGGAGTGCTTCCGTGCGGCTGGCCGTCCGCCCGGAGTGGGGGAGGGGTTTCGCCGATGCGGCCGAGTTCGCCGGGTGTAGAGGAGGAGGACGGCTTGCGGCGGAAGGTGTTCCTGGCGGCTCTGCCGAGGGCTCCCACCGCACGGGTGCCGGCCGAGGCGGTGCTGGTGGCGCCCGCGGAGGTGACGGCGGCAAGGATGTCCGGGATGAGGCGGCCGAAGGCTCGCTCGGGGTTGGAGGCCCAGGTGTCCCAATCCAGTACGGCCTTGCCGAACTCGGCCGGGTTCTGGACGGCGGAGATCAGGGACTGCGTCAGGTCGTTGACGCTGCGCTGCCAGCCCATGAAGTCGACGGCGGCGCGGGTGGGGGAGTAGTCGACCACCAGCTGGCCCAGCCCGGCGACGCTCTCCACGGCGCCTTTGGCCTGCTCGGCCAGCGGGTTGTTGGAGACCAGGTTCGGGTCGAAGACGTCCTGGAGTTGCTGGCCGAGGCGATCCCATATGGTGCCTGCCGTGGGCAGGGGCGCTCCGGGCGCGAGCAGGGAGTCGTCGACGGAGATCGGTGGCTTGCCCGCGCCGAACAGTTCCGGCCTGGCCAGTTCCATGCGCTCCAGGAGCACCAGCCGCCTGTTGATCTCCGGCCCCTGACCGCCGGCCCAGGCAGCCGTCTGGCGGATGGTGTCGGCCGAGGCAGTCGGCAGCCAGGCGCCACGCAGGATGCTCCACAATTCCGCGCCGATGGATTCCAGCGCGACTTCGGCCTGGTGCAGTTCGGCCTTCAACGCGCGGACGCCGTCAGGAACCATCCCCTCCAACTGGCCCATGGGCTAACCGGGCCGGTCGGCCGGCGTTCGGGCCAGCAGGGCCCGCAGTTCGTCCACCACATCCGCGCATCCCCTGCTGAGGGCCTGGCGCTGGGCGGCCAGCTCGTCGGCGAAACGCTGTGAGGCGGGGCCGGTCCAGATGTTCTGGCCCATGAGCGCGGCTACCCGGTCGAGGGCAGGTCTGGCTTGATCGGCGAGTTGCTCCGCCCGGCGCAGGGCCTGTTCCACTTGCTCCCGGGTCATAGGAACTCCCTCGGCGCGTCGGCTTGGCTTGGGGGTTTGAAGACGGGAGCCATTGGACTGTGCACCATCGGCGGCAGCAACCGAATCGCTTGGATTGGTCTGAAGCGTCAGATGGGACGACGTCGGCACGAGCCGCCAATCGTCGTCGAAGGCCTGCCAGGTATCCACACGTAGGGCGATGTCGTCAGGCCAAGGCGTTGTTCCGGTGGTCCCGCCCGAGCCCTTGGTCAGGATGTGCGCGTCTCGGTCAACAAAGTGCGGGCGAGGCGCGCGGCCTCCTCCGGCGTCAGTTTCGTGCCCCGCAGGAACGTATCCGCGTGCACGGCCTGCCCCAGGACGGCGCTCGTCACCGCCATGATCCGATCGACGTCCCCCCGTTCGGCGGCCGGGAGCGGGGCGCCCACGCTGCGCCGTGCCGCGTCCGCCGCGCCGAGCAGCAGCACCGCGCCCTCAGCCCGGCTCCTGTCGCCGGACAGTGCCGCCGCGCCCGCCAGCCCCTCGAACGACAGGGCCGCCGCCCGCGGCTCCCCGATCGAACGGGCGACCTCCAGCCCGCGCAGCTGACAGTCGGCGGCCCGCGCCGCGTCGCCGCGCAGCTCGGCGGTGAAGCCCAGCTCGACGAGCAGCAGGTGCTCGCCGGCCGGTGAGGACATGAGCTCGTCGCGAAGCCGGGCCAGGTACGCCTCCGCCGCGTCGAGGTCGCCCGAGCGGCGGGCGCCGAGGGCGAGCCCCATGATCGCGTGCACCTCGCCGTACACGTAGCCCTGCTCCCTGGCCAGCCGCAGGGCCTGTTCGTGCAGGTCGCGGGCGCGGTCCCAGTCGTGGGAGAGCAGCGCCAGGCGGCCGAGCCCGGAGCGGCGGGCGGCGACCTCCGCCGCCAGGCCGAGCTCCTCGGCGATGCCCAGCCCCTCGGTCTGGCGGCGGGTGGCCTCGGCGTAGTCGCCCTTGATCTCGGCGAGCGTGGAGAGGGGCGACGCGGTCTGCAGCTCGCCCCAGCGATCCCCGAGCTGGTGGAAGAGGGCGGCGCTGCGCAGGCCGTCCTGGACGACGGCGTCGAGGTCGCCGCGTGCCAGCGCGGTGATGGCCCGCAGTCCGAGTACGGCCGCGGTGCCCCATTCGTCGGTGGACAGGAGGTTCAGCGCCTGGGCGTTGACCTGTTCGGCGGTGTCCGGGAGGCCGGCGTGGAAGAGGCCGTACGCGTACAGCCACAACGCCCGGCCCCGGCGTACCGGATCTGCTATTTCCTCGTGCGGGGGCAGCTCGGGGTGGGAGCGGTCGCCGGTGAGGAGCGTGAACGCGCTCTCCAGCACGCGTAGTTCGGCGGCGTGAGGGGCGACGGTGAGCACCGATGACAGGGCGCGGCGGCCCTCGCTCAGCCGGCCGCGCAGCAGCCACCACCAGCAGAGGGCGGTGGCCAGCCGGACAACCGCGCCCGAGCTGGCAGCCCCGCCTGTAACCGCATCCCCCTCTTCGACGCTGACCTCGCCTGCGACGGCGGCCCCTCCTGCGGTGGCAATCTCACCTGTGGTGGAGGTCTCGCCTGCGACGGCAGTCCCGCCTGGGACGGCAGCCGCGCTTGCGACGGCAGCTCCACCCCCGACGGCGTCCGCGCTCGAAAGGACGGCCTCCTGGAGCGCCGACCGGAAGTTGGCGGCGTCGGCGTCGAGCCGGGCGAGCCACTCCTGCTGCCGCGACCCCCGGAGGTGCGGCTCGGCCTGTTCGGCGAGGCCCAGGTAATGGCGCAGGTGCCGCTCACGGACGCCGGCAAGCTCATCCGCCTCGTGCAGCCGCTCCATCGCGTACGCCGCCACCGACTCGAGCAGCCGATACCGAGCCCCCGCAGGACTGTCGGTCATGACCACCAGGGACCGGTCGACCAGGCGCGTCACCAGGTCGAGTACCTCCTCGCGCGGAACCCCGGCCCCCGCGCACACGGCCTCGGCAGCGTCCAGCGTGCAACCGCCGGCGGGCACGGCCAGGCGGCGCAGCACCACCCGTTCCGGCTCGCTGAGCAGCTCCCAGCTCCAGTCGATCATCGCCCGCAGGGTCTGTTGCCGCGCCGGCGCGCCCCGCTGCCCGGCCGTGAGCACCCGGAACCGGTTCTCGAGCCGCGCTGCCAGCTCCCGCACGCCCAAGCCCCGCACCCGGGTGGCCGCCAGTTCCAGCGCGAGGGGGATGCCGTCGAGGCGGCGGCAGATCTCGGTCACCGCCTCGCGGGTCTCGCCGTCGAGAGCGAAGCCCGGGGCGGACGCGTTCGCCCGTTCGGTGAACAGCTGGATCGCGTCGTCAGGCTGGAGCGGCTCGACCTGGTACAGAGTTTCGCCGGTCAGGCCGAGCGGCTCCCGGCTGGTGGCCAAGATGCGCGCCCCAGGCGCGGCGCGCAGCAGCAGGTCCGTGAGCTCTGCGGCCGGCTCGACGACCTGTTCGCAGTTGTCGAGCACGAGCAGGATCCGGCGCTCGCGCAGGGCGGCGGCGAGCCGGCCGACGGGTGCCTGCGACGCGCTAGGACCCGGCGGGTCGACCGGTGCGTGGCTGGGACCAGTCGGGGTCGGGGTGGGATGCGGTGGACCAGCTGGGACGTCGGCGCTCAGGCCCAGCGTGGCCGCGACCGCCTGCGCAAGGTCGGCCACGCCCCCGCGCCGGTCAGCGAGCTCGACCAGCCAAACCCCGTCCGAAAAGCGCGAATCCCGAGACGAGCCCTCCATTGGCGCCCGCGCCGCGATCCGGGCCGCGACCTCCACCGCGACCCGCGTCTTGCCCACCCCACCAGGCCCGACCAACGTGACGAGACGGGCACCACCGAGCAGCCCGTCGATCTCCTCCAGGTCATCCCGACGCCCGACCAGGGCGGTGAGCTGGGCGGGAAGATTCGCTAGGGGACGACCCGGACCGCCGCCGGCCAGGCCAGGCGACGTGCCTGAGCGCGGGTTCGCCGGACCGCCGCCAGCCAGGCCGGACGACGCGCCTCGACGCGAACCCTCCGGGACGCCGGGCGGCGGGCTGGGCATCGTGTCCACAGCAAGACCAGGCGCAGTGTCCGCCGAGAAGCCGAACGCGTCGTCCCGCTGCCGATCCGCAACGACACCAAAAGGCAGGCCAAGCGCCACATCCTGCCGAAGAATCGCCTGATGAAGCGCCACCAGCTCCGGCCCAGGATCAACCCCGAACTCCTCCGCCAGCCGACGCCGCAACTCCTCGTACGACTCCAGCGCCTCACTCTGCCGCCCAGCCAGGTACAACGCCCGAACCTGCACACCCCGCAGCCGCTCACGCAACGGATACCGTGCCACCAGCCCAGCAAGCTCCCCCACGAGCAACAGATGATCACCCGCGACCAGCCGGATCTCAGCCTGCTCCTCCACGACGGCAAGGCGCTGCTCGTTCAGCCGATGCACCGCCGCCCGGACGAACTCCTCGTCACCGAAGTCGCCGTACGCAGGTCCGCGCCACAGCCCAAGCGCCTCGTTGAGCAGCGCGACCCGTGTCGCCGGATCGCTGGAGCCCGCCTGCGCCGCCAACACCTGGAACCGATCAGCGTCCACCTCATCGGCCGGCCCGAGCCGCAACAGGTAGCCAGGCGCCTGGTAGGCGACGCGCTCACGACCCACAGCCCGGCGTAGCTGGGAGACCTTGGCCTGAAGGGCGTTGGCGGGATTGCCCGGCGGCTGCGTACCCCACAGGTCGTCGATGAGCCGATCGGCGGAGACAGGCCGTCCCTCATGCACGAGCAGGTCGGCGAGCAGCGCCCGGACCTTGACCTCGACCACCTTGACCGGCCGGCCCTCGTTGTCCCGCACCATCAGCGGACCAAGCACCCCGAACCACACAGTGGTCACCGTACACAGCACCGGCCGGCGGACCATCAGCGGATCATCAGCCGGTCCGAAGCGCTCAAGAGCACAGTCGTCACTGCCCCGCGAACATGAGAGATCGGACGACGACCATGTCAAGCACAGCGTTGACCTCCCGCCTGTTCGAGCCCGCCAGGCTCGGCGCCCTGCACCTGCCGAACCGCCTGGTGATGGCGCCGCTGACGCGTAACCGGGCGTCGGCGGACGGCGTCCCCGAGCCGATCATGGCGACGTACTACGCCCAGCGCGCGTCCGCCGGCCTGATCATCGCCGAGGCCACCACGCCGAACGCGGTCGGCCAGACCTATCCCGACATTCCCGCTCTCTATAACGACGCGCACGTGACCGGCTGGCGGCGCGTCACCGGCGCGGTGCGCGCGGCGGGCGGCACGATGTTCCTGCAGTTGCAGCACGGCGGACGAATCGGCCACCCCGACACCACCGGCCTGACGCCGCTCGCCCCCTCACCGGTGGCGTTCCCCGACTCCATCCACACACCGAACGGTTCCAAGCCGGGGGTCGTGCCCAGGGAGATGACCGTGGCGGAGATCCGATCCACGGCAAAGGACTTCGCCGCCGCCGCGAGGAGGGCCATTGACGCCGGGTTCGAGGGGGTGGAGGTGCACGGCGCCAACGGCTACCTCATCCACCAGTTCCTGTCGGACGTCACCAACCGCCGGACCGACGCCTACGGCGGCTCGGTGTCCGGCCGCATCCGCTTCGCGGTCGAGGTGGTCGAGGCCGTCGCCGACGCGATCGGCCCGTCGCGGGTGGGCCTGCGCATCGCACCCGGCGTCACGGCCAACGCCATGCGGGAGACCGACATCGAGCACGTCTATCCCGCGCTCGTCGGCGCGCTGGCGGACAAGGGCCTGGCCTACCTGCACGTCGTGTTCGCCGACCCCGAGCAGCCCCTGTTCCGCCGCATCCGCGACGACTGGCCGGCGGCGCTGATCGCCAACCCGTCGCTCCCCTGGCCGACCCCGCTGCCCGCCGACGGCGGACGGCACGCGGCCGAGCGGCTCCTGTCGGCGGGCGCCGACCTGATCTCACTGGGCCGCGCCTTCCTGGCCAACCCCGATCTGGTCGAACGGCTCCGCCGCAGCGCGCCGCTCAACCCGGTGCGCGTGGAGCACTGGTACGGAGGCGGCGCGCTCGGCTACACCGACTACCCGGTGCTCGCTCCGGCGCGCGTACCACTGGCGCATTAGTGCAAGCGACCTGGCTGTAGGACCAGGAATGTCGGTGGGTTGCGGCAGGATCTCCACCATGGCCAACGAAGTGGACCTGTTCGCCGGGCTGGGCGACATCCGGTGGAGCCGCATGCGTCACGCCTACGGCCCCGCCACGGAGGTCCCTGACCTGCTTCGCGGCCTGGCCGACCCCGACCCCGCCGTACGTGAGACGGCCCTCGACGCCATGTACGGCGCCGTGCACCACCAGGGCGACGTCTACCCGTGCACCCTGGCCGCGATCCCCTTCCTCCTCCGCATCGCCGCGGCCCCCGAGCTGCCGGGCCGGGCGGAGGTGGTGGAGTTGCTGGCGAGCATCGCCTCGGCCGAGGATCCGACCGAGCTGAGCGGGCCGTACAAGAAGGCCAACGAAGCGGTGACCGCCGCGTTCCCCCTGTGGGAGCGCCTGCTCGGCGACCCCGACCCGAAGGTGCGCGAGGCCGCGGCCGGGCTGCTGGCCGCCTGCGTGGACGGGGCGCGGGCCGCGGTGAAGAGCCTGACCGGCCGCATGGAGAGCGAGGGCGATCCGACCGTACGGGCGGCCATCGTGCGGACGGTGGCCGCGCTGGGCCACCACCAGGACGTACGCGATTGGCTGGGGAAGGTCTTGGCCGCGGAGGCGGAACCGCAGGTCAGGCTGGTGGCACTGGCAGAGCTGGGCGGCGGCGGCCCGGGGGTCGGGGTCGGCGAGGCGCTCGACCTGCTCACCGCCCTCTACGAGACCGGCACGCCCGCGGACTTCGAGACCCCGACCCTGGTCGGCGCGCTGCGGCGCGCACGTGAGGAACGCGACGCGGGCGAACTCGTGCATGCGGTGTCCAAAGGCTTGGGCGACCGCGTGGACGATCGCGTACGCCTCCTCACGGCCCTGCTGCGCTCATCCAACCGGGAGTGCCAGGTGGACGCCATGGGCCCCGCGCACGTCCTGTTCGCGAACTGGCGCGGCGACTACACCGAGCTCGTCACCGTCCTCGGCGAACGCGTTCTCGACGGCCGCCGAAGTGGGCGGCCGGACGCCGTGGTGAGGTCGAGAGCGATCAACGTACTGGAGGATCTGGGCGAGCTGGCGGCGCCCGCCGCGGACGCCCTGGTGGAGGCCCTGTCCGCCACGAAGAGGCGCGTCGCGGAGGACGCGGAGCTGCCGTGGGTGATCGAATGGCCTGGCGACCAGCCGACCGTGAGTCCGGCGTTGAGAGCGCTGAGCGGCACGGGCGACGACCGCGCACTGCCGATGCTGGCCTGGGCGCTGGAGCGCGAGCACCTGCCCAGGGACGCGGCCCAGCTCGCGGGCGGCTTCGGACCCCGGGCCGCGCCCTTACTGCCCCTGCTGCGCCGCCGCCTGCGCGACCTGCCCGCCGACCACCGCCTTGAGAGCATCTCCTGGACGCTGTCCAGAATCGGACCGGCAGCCGCCGAAGCCCTGCCCGACCTGCTCGGCCAGCCGGTCACCGAGGGCTGGCTGGCGGCGATCGCGGCGATCGGGCCCGCCGCCTCCGCGTGCGCGCCGATCCTGCGGGAGACCGCGGCCTCGCCGGAGCGAGGCCTGTCCATCCGGGCGGCGAAGGCGTTATGGCTGGTCACAGGGGACGTAAACGCGGCCATCACCGTCGTGGACCGTCACCTCAGCGAAGGCGACAAGTACGCCATCGGCGCAGCGATGGACCTCCTCGGCGAGATGGCCCCCGCGATGACGGAGCACGACCGGGCCGCGAAGGCCAGGATCACCCTGCTGCGCCGCCTGGCCAAGCGCAAGGACGAACACGGCTGGGTCCCGCTGGCCGCCGCCCGCGCCCTGTACCGGCTGACCGGCGACCCCGAGGTGGCGCTGCCGGTGGTGGCGCGCGTGTGGCAGCTCAACGAGCACACCCGGACGAAGGCGGCCGAGCTCTGCGCCGAGCTCGGACGGGCCGCGGCGCAGGCCCGTCCGCTCCTGGAGGCCGAGCTGGGACGGGTGCGCAGGCACAACGCGTCCGACAGCGGCTACGGCAGCGCGCAGATCACCGACGACGAGAGCCTGCTCCGCCGCTGCCGGGAAGCCCTCGCCGCCATGAGCTGACAGTGAGTGACCAGCGTCCCGGCAGGCTGTTCAGTACGGAGTGGGGATGTACTTCAGCGGCACCTTGGGTTCCACATACCCGTCGGCCCGCTGCCGCCTGGGCAGCGCGAACTCCCTGTGGCCGAGTGGCTTGTAGGGAATCTGACTCAGCAGGTGGCTGATGATGTTCAGCCGCCCCCGCTGCTTGTCGTCGGTGACGGCGATGTACCAGGGCGCCCAGGCGGTGTCGGTGGCGGCGAACATGGCGTCGCGGGCCCGCGAGTAGTCGTACCAGCGGCTGTAGGACTTCAGATCCATGTCCGACAGCTTCCAGACCTTGCGCGGGTCATGGATGCGGCTCTTCAGCCGCCGCGTCTGCTCGGTGGGGCTGACCTCCAGCCAGTACTTGAGCAGCAGGATCCCCGAGTCGACCATGGCCTTCTCGAACGACGGCACCAGCTTGAGGAACTGCTCGGTCTCCTCCGGCTTGCAGAAGCCCATCACGCGCTCGACCCCGGCGCGGTTGTACCAGCTGCGATCGAAGATCACGACCTCACCGGCGGCCGGGAAGTGCGGAACGTACCGCTGCATGTACATCTGCGACTTCTCGCGCTCGGTCGGCGCGGGCAGGGCGACGACCCGGAACACGCGGGGGCTGACCCGCTCGGTGATGCGTTTGATCGTGCCTCCCTTGCCGGCGGTGTCCCGCCCCTCGAACACGATGCAGACCTTCGTCCCCGTGCTCTTGACCCACTCCTGCATGGCGACCAGCTCGCCGTGCAGCCGCCGCATCTCCGCCTCGTAGTCCTTGCGCTTGAGCTTCTGAGCCGGGTCGGCGGCAGTCTCCGGCGCCTGGTGCTTCTTGTTCTTCTTGGCCATGTCGCTCACCTCTCGGCACTCACGGTCCACAGACGCCGCGCCGCGGTCCCGGGCACCGCTTCGACCGCTCGCGGGGCAGACCGCGCCAGCATCGAGCCGCCGGCAGGGGCCTGTCATCCCCCGCAGCGGGGGATTCGACGGCCCGCACGGCGATCTCATCGCCCGGGCCACGGAAGCTCCCGAAGGATGGGAGGCTGGACTGGTGCGTACCTGTTTCGATCCCGAAGAGGCCGAGGAGTTCGAGGCCGCCAAGGACCTGCTGATCCGGCGATGTGTCACCTGGGCGCAGGAGCACGGGCACCCGGTCGACGACCTGCTGCTGTCCGCCGCCGTGGACGCGCGGCACGAGAGCCGCGACGGCCGGCTGGCGTACTGGGACGGCGCGAGCATCAGGTTCTTCCTGCTGCGGTACGTGCCGTACAAGGTGACGGCCCCACGGGAGGAGCTCGACCTCGCCCCGGCCACACTGCGCACGTACCTGCGCTTCCTCGACGTCACGGGCCTGCGCGACCCGCGCGGCGCCACGCCCGCGGAGGCGGAGGAGATCATCGACGGCACGCGGGCGGAGTACTCGGCCGCGCTCGACGATCCCACGCTGCGAGGGGTGGCGACGTTCTGGGCGCACACGGCGCTCGACCAGGGCGTGGACCTCACCGTTCCGGGCGCGTTCGAGCGGTTCAAGCGCGACCTGGACGCCGGACGCGTTCCGTACGACGAGCAGGTGCTCGACCAGATCATGCAGAACCGCTTCCTGTACGGCGGCATCGAGGAGGAACGCGCCTTCCCCCAGCCGCCCATCTCCCTGCCGCCCGCGTCCGAGCTGACGGAGGCCGCCGCACGCAGCAAGACCGTCCAGCGTCTCATCACCCTGGCCGACTGGGCGGGCAAGGACGGCCGCGCCCTCACCGCCGCGGGCAACCTCCGCGTCGCCGACGCCCTCGAGGTGTCGGCCCTGCTGGGCACCGGCGAGGACGGGCTGCGCGTCCGCAGCGCCACCGATCTGCCGCAGCTCAACCTCCTGCTCGCCTGGGCGAAGAAGCTGCGCCTGACCCGCACCAGCAAGGGCCGGCTCTTCCGCGTGGCCAAGGCCGCACCGCTGCTGCGCGACCCGGAGGCGCTGTGGCGGCGCGCGTTCGAGGTGCTGCCGGAGCTGGGCCGGGTGGTCACCGTGCCCGTCACGACGTGGCGTCCCGAGCCCATCCTGGCCGAGATCTTCCGCGAGATCCTGCCGGACGTGCTCAACTCCATGTACGGGCTGGACGACATGCCGGTGGTCCGCCTCGAAGAGACGGTGTGGCTGGCCTGCGAGGAGTACTTCGTTCTCGACCAGGAGAACGAGCGCCTGCGTGATCTCTGGCGCCGCGAGGTCGCCCAGGACCTGGGGCGCATGTTCGAGGTGCTGTCCGACCTCGGAGCCGTGGAGCTCACCCGCGGCCCCGCCGACCCCCTCTACGCGAGCGACCTCGACGAGGTCTTCTCGCCGGAGGCGACCGAACGCCTGCGCACCGCCCTCGCCGAGCCCGACCTCCCGCTGATCCGCCTCACCCCGCTCGGCCTCCGCGCCGTCCGCGACAGCCTCCTCACCGACGGCCGCGACGCCCCTCTCCTCGGCGAACTCGCCACCGCCCCGCCGGCCGAACTGCTCGGCGTGCTCACCCAGCACTACCCGCCGCAGGACGCCACCACGGAACTCCAGGGGTGGCTGGCCCGGCCGGGCCAGAACCTCGAAACGTTGCTGCAGGCCGTGCGGGATTGCCCGTTCCGTACGCGGGTGGCGGCGATGCTGCGCGTCCTGGCCGAGGCCCTTCCCGGCAGGCGACTCCTGCACGACCTCCGTCACGACCCGGTCCTGGGGCCCGCCGCGTGGACACTGCTCATCGATGACGGGGAGATGGATCCCGGGTCGTTGAGCGAGCGGGAGCACCTGCTGATGGGGGCGGAGAACTTCCTCTCCATGCTGGAGCTCGCGGGGCCTGAGGGGCTGGTCGAGCAGCTCAGGGGGATGGGCGGTGGGGACGCGTACGGGTTCGTGGAGGCGATCCTGGCGTCGGGGCATCCTGATGTCGTCGGGCTGCGGGAGCTACGCGAGCTGGTGGCCGAGCCGCTCCGCAGAACCGCCCGCCATCCCCTCCGCCTCGTCCCCACCCGGCGGCCGGGGGATCGAGGCCGGCGAAAGAAGCGCAAACGCTGATCTCTGGGGGCGGGCCGAGGTCCGGCTGTCCACCGATCGGTGGACAACAGGTTCAACCCATCGCCGCTGCCGAGACGGAGGCTCTGACGAGCACCATCGTGGGCATGAGGAATCTCCCCACAACGGCTGCTCGTTGGAGCGCGCGCCATCCCTGGCGGGCGATCATCAGTTGGATCGTCCTTGTCGTCCTGTGCCTCGGCGCCGGCCTCGCGCTCGGCTCCAACGAGGCGACCACACAGGACTTCCGGGTCGGTGAGGCCGGACGCGCCGAGACGGTCGCCGAGCAGGCAGGCATGCAGCGCGAACCCACCGACCACATTCTGATCACCGCCGTCCACGGTTCGCTGGCCACCTCCTCGGCGAGACAGGCCGCCACGGACCTGGCCGCCGCGATGCGCGGCCTCCCTGAGGTGAACCGGGTCGGCGCGCCCGTCGCCTCCAGGGACGGTACGGCGCTGCGGGTCCCGGTGGTCCTCCACGGGCCCGAGCTGGAGGGCAAGAAGAACGTCGTCCCGTTGCGGGCGCTGACCGAGAAGATCGCGGCGGGGTATCCCGGCCTGCGGATCGAGCAGACCGGGTCGCCCTCCATCAGCCAGGGGGTCAACGATCAGCGTGGCGAGGATCTCGCGCTCTCCGAGAAGATCACATTCCCGGTCACGGTGATCACCTTGCTGGGCGTCTTCGGGTCGATCGTGATGGCGGCAGTCCCGCTGATGCTGGCGCTCTCCTCGATCGCCGCGGCGCTCGGCCTGTCCATGGTCGTCTCCCACCTGGTGCCCGACGCCGGCGTGGGCACGAACATGATCCTGCTGATCGGCCTGGCCGTCGGCGTCGACTACACGCTGTTCTATCTCAAGCGGGAACGCGATGAGCGAGCCCGAGCCGGCGGGCGGTTGAGCAGCGAGGCGCTGGTGGAGCTGGCGGCGGCGACCGCGGGCAGGACCATCGTCGCCTCCGGCCTCGCCGTGATCGTCTCCACCGCCACCCTCTACCTGGCCTCGGACGTGATCTTCTCCTCCCTGGCCACCGGCACCATCCTGGTGGTGGCGGTCGCCATGGCCAGCTCGCTCACCGTGCTGCCCGCCCTGCTGGTGAAGCTGGGACGGCGAGCCGAGCGCCGCGCGCGGAAGAGGGCCGGACGCGTACGCACCGATCGCCAGGTACTCGGCCGCCTGCTCCGCCCCGCACAGCGGTATCCCGTCGTCACCCTGGTCGCATCGACGCTGCTGATGCTGGGGCTGGCCGCTCCGGTCCTCACGATCAAGCTGATCGACCCCGGCAGGGACACCTTCTCCAGGGACATCCCGGCCATGCAATCCTACGACCGGCTCACCGCCGCGTACCCGGAACTCCTGGTCAAGCACGAGGTGGTGGTGCGGTCCACCGCCGAGCGCGCCCCGCAGATCCGCCAGGCCCTCACCGAGCTCGCCGGGCGCGCCCAGTCCGACCCGCTGTTCGCCTCCACCGCCGCCTCGAACAGCACCAACTCCGACACCGAGAAGGCCACGGCCACCGGCCGGTCCGCCGGACCGATCATCCGCGTCTCGGCCGACGGCCGCACCGCCGTACTGGAGCTGGCCGTTCCTCACCCCGCCCAGGACGCGAGAGCCGTCGCCTCCCTGCAACGCCTGCGCGAGAGCTACATCCCCGCCACCATCGGCAAGATCTCCGGCGCGGAGACCGCGGTCAGCGGCGACGTGGCCCGTGGCCAGGACTACGTCCGGCATGAAAGCGGCAAGCTGCCCCTGGTCATCGGCAGCCTGCTGTTGCTGACCTTCCTGATGACGCTGCTGGTCTATCGTTCGGCGGTCATCGCGGGGCTCGGCGTCCTGCTCAACCTGCTGTCCGCGGGGGCGGCGCTGGGCGTGCTCGTCATCGTCTTCCAGGGCACCTGGGCGGAAGGCCTGCTCGACTTCGACTCGCTCGGCGCGATCGCCTCCCGGGTGCCGCTGTTCCTGTTCGTCATCCTCTTCGGGCTCTCGATGGACTACCAGTTCTTCGTCATCAGCAGGATCAAGGAGGCGATGGACCGTGGCGTGCCGGCGAGGCAGGCTGCGGTGGAGGGCATCGGGCGCTCCGCCCAGGTGGTGACCAGCGCGGCTGTCGTGATGGTCACCGTCTTCGCCGCCTTCGTCTTCCTGCACCTGACGGAGATGAAGCAGATGGGCTTCTGCCTGGCCCTGGCCGTCCTGCTGGACGCCTTCGTGATCAGGCTGCTGATCCTGCCCGCGGCGCTGCGGCTGCTCGGCGACCGGGCCTGGCCCAGGCGGCGCGGCCCGGGTGCCGCCGGCCTGACGTCCCGCCCCGGCGCGACGGCGCCTTCTCTGGAGATCGTACGCTGACCTCCATGCTCAATCGGCCACAGCGCGGAGACCCGTTCTGGATCTGGATGCTCCACTGGTGGGAGGTCTTCTCGTGGGCGATCATCGGCCTGCTGGCCCTGATCACCGTACTCAGCGACCTCCCGCCCTGGCCCAAGTACGGATCGCTGGCGCTGATGGCCGTGCTGGGCGCCTGCTGCGTCCTCGTCCGCACCCGCAAGGCGAACCCCGTGCGGCTCGGGTACGCCTATGTGGGCGTGCTCATCGCGGTCATCGGCGCACTCGCCTACCTGCGCCCGGGGTACGGGGTGCTGTACACGGTGATGCTCCCGCATTTCATGATTTATGTGGACGCGCTGATCCCGGCCATCGTCTCCAGCGGGCTGGGTGCCGTCGCCATCACCATCGGCGGGGCCCTGAGGCAGGGCTGGAGCGCCGGCTCCCTGACCACCAACACCATCTCCTCCGCGGCGGTGTGGGCGGTGGCCGTGCTGATCACCGTGGCCACACCCCGCGCCCTGGCACTGCGCGACGAACGGGCCCGGCTGCGCTCCCAGCTCGCCGACGCCCAGGAGGAGCTGGCGGAGGCACACCGGCGCAGAGGGATGGCGGAGGAACGCGAGCGCATGGCCAGGGAGATTCATGACACCCTCGCTCAGGGCTTCGCCTCCATCGTGGCCCTCACGGTGGCGGCGCGCACGAACGTCCACGACGACCCCGCACGAGCCGTGGACCAGCTCCGATCCATCGAGCAGACCGCCAGGGAGAACCTGACCGAGGCCCGCGCCCTGGTCGGGTCCGCGCCGCGCAGCGGCCTCGCCCCCGATCCGATCTCCCGCACCCTGCACCGGACCCTGCGGCGCTTCACCGAGGACACCGGCCTGACCATGGTGGCCGACCTGCCCGACGTGGACTGCGACCAGACCGGCCGGATCGCCCTGCTGCGCTGCGCCCAGGAAGCCCTGGCGAACGTCCGCAAGCACGCCCAGGCCACCACCGTCGGTGTCGTGCTGGCGCGGCGGCCGGAGGCCATCGAGCTGGAGATCACCGATGACGGCCGGGGCTTCGACGTCAGCGAGTCCATCGGGTTCGGCCTGGACGGCATGCGGCGACGGCTGGACGAACTCGGCGGCGAGCTCACCATCACCAGCGCGGCAGGCGCGGGAACCCGGATCCTGGCCGCGATACCTCTGAGGACGAACCCCTGATGAACAGCACCTCCGGACACGTCCAGGACCGGGTCCGCATCGTGGTCGCCGACGACCACACGGTGATGCGCGCCGGCGTCCTCGCCCTGCTCGCCGACGACCAGGGCATCGAGGTCGTCGGCGAGGCGGGGAACGGCAGGGAAGCGGTCGAGCTGGTCCTGCGCCTGGAACCGGACCTGGCCGTGCTCGACCTGCGGATGCCCGTCATGGACGGAGTGGCGGCGACCGTCGAGATCACCGCCGCACCGGTCAGGACCAGGGTCCTGATCCTGACCACCTACGACACCGACACCGAGATCGAACGCGCGGTGGAGGCCGGCGCCGTCGGCTATCTGCTCAAGGACGCCACCCGGGAGCAACTCGCCGACGGCATCCGCGCCGCCTCCCGCGGTGAGACGGTGCTGGCGCCGAGGGTCGCCGAACGCCTGGTCGCCCGGATGCGCAGGCCCGCACACGTTCCGCTGACCAGCCGCGAGGAGGACGTGCTGTCGGCGGTCGCCGACGGCCTGTCCAACGCCGAGATCGGCAGGCGGCTGGTGATCGCGGAAGCCACGGTCAAGACCCACCTGCTGCGGATCTTCGCCAAACTCGACGCCCGTGACCGCACCCACGCGGTGGTGGTCGCCATGGAACGCGGCCTGCTGCGTCGGGGCTGAACCCCCTACTGGGCCAGCGATTCGGCGACGAGTCGCCAGATCTCCGCGGCCAGGTCCATGCTGCCGTTCTGCTGTGCCTGCTCGGCGAGCGCGCGCAGCCCGGCGAGCGCGCTGTCCTTCTCGCCCTCCAGGAGCAGGACGCGGTTGCGGAGCACGTCGAGCCTGATCCGCTCCTGGTAGCTGAGCAGGTCGTCGAAGCCGGCCAGCCGGTCCAGGACGGTGCGGGCCTCGTCGAGGTCGCCGGCCTGGACGGCGATACGGGCGCGTACGGCCAGGAGTTGCTGCTCGATGGCGGGCGCCGCCGCGAACGGCAGCGCGGCCTGGACCTCCTGGACGCGCTGCCGGGCGGACTCCGTTCTGGGCGGAACGGCCAGGAGCGCGAGCCGGGCGGCGCTGAGGCGCAGCCGCATCCAGATGATCAGGTCGTCGCGGCCGTCGAAGCCGTCGATGGCCTGGTTCATCAGCTCCGCGCCGGTGTCGAGGTCGCCCTGGCGGACCCGGACGTTGGCCACGGTCCACACGGCCTGCGCCCACAGCGCGCCCGAGACCTCGCCCGCCACGGTGAGCAGCTCGTCGGCGTGCCGGGCGGCGTCGGGCAGCCGCCCGGCCTCGGCCAGCGCCGAGACCAGCGCGAGCAGGGTGGAGGCCTGTACGCGCGCGGGCAGCGCTTCCCGCCGGGCCAGCTCGTGGGCGCGTGTCGCGGCTTCGACGGCGCCGCCGACCTCACCTGTGCTGCGCAGGCAGCGCGACAGCGCCGCCAGCGCCCTGGACTGCAGCTCGGGCAGCCCGATCTGCTCGCTGAGCGTGACCAGCTCGTCGAGGTGCGCCCGCTGCTCGGGGTACTCCTGCCGCCACTGGCGCCATTCGGCGACCTGCCAGAGCGCCTGCCAGCGCAGCAGCGGATCCTCACCGCCCGAGACCTTCAGGGCTTGGCTGAGGGTCTGGCCGACTTCGTCCTGGCTGAGGCCGGTGGCCAGGGTCAGGCTCTGGGCCAGGGAGGTGGCGGTGGACTGGGTGAGCTCGGCGGGGCTGATGCCGAGCTGTGCGGCCAGGTGGGCGATGGCGCGTTCGGTGGGCTGGCGGGCGCCGGACTCCAGCCGCGACAGGTAGCCGGTTGACATGCCGTCGCCCGCGAGGGCGGCCAGGGTGAGGCCGCGTTCGGTTCTCAGTTGCCTGAGGCGGCGGCCGAAGACTGGTTGTTCGAGCATGTCCGGACCTTCGGGTCGAGGTGGCGTCACGCGAGCGCGTCAGGCCCGAGGGTAGCTCACTTGCCACACATGAGACAAGTTATTGCCAGCCTCAATGCGAGGCCTGCCGCCCGTTTGGCAATTGGTGTTGGCAAAGAGTTGCCAAACCTGTGGCAACAGCCGTAACGTTCCTGTCGTCGCCACCGGCCCCCGGCGCCGACAGGCCAGAACGACCTTCAAGGAGCACCGCCATGTCCCTCACCCTTTCCGAGCAGGACCAGCACACCCTGCGCACCGCCGCCTGGGGCGCCGTCGCGCTGATGTCCGCCGCCGGCGCCGCCGGTTCCGCCCACCGGGCCGGCACCCAGGCCGGCCTGGCCCTGACCTCCGCGACCGGCCTGACCGGGCACGTGCTCGCCAAGGCGCCCAGCGGCCTCAATCACAAGAGCGTGGCCGGCCTCGCAGACCAGGTGCTGCCCGCGCTGACCGCGTCGGTCAGCCTGCTGCGGCAGCAGAACCGGGCCGAGGCAGGCAACTTCCGCCGTACCGTCCTGGTCGCCGTCGAGGCCGCCACCCAGGGCAAGCCCAGCCCCACCATGACCGAGATGGCCCGCAAGATCACCGAAGCGCTCGACGCCGGGCAGGACCGGCCCGAGCTGCGCACGATCCTCCAGGAGCTGGTTGACGCCGGAATCGTCGGCGTGACGCTGCGCGTCAACGACCCGCACGGCGAGTGGACCGCCAGCGCCGGCCTCGCCGAGCTGGGCGGCACCGCCGAGCCGCCGCTGGACGGGCACGTCAGGATCGGCAGCAACACCAAGACCTTCACCGCCACCGTGGTCCTGGCCCTGGTCGCCGAGGGCAAGATCGCA
>NZ_BAAAQX010000059.1:0-53053 GCF_039531895.1 Nonomuraea monospora | reverse complement strand
CCTTGATCAGCTCGGAGACGCCGCCGCACAGCACGGCCTGCTCACCGAACAGGTCGGTCTCGGTCTCCTCCTTGAACGTGGTGCGCAGCGCGCCCGCGCGGGTGCCGCCGATGCCCTTGGCGTAGGACAGCGCCAGGTCCAGCGCCTTGCCCGAGGCGTCCTTCTCCACGGCCACCAGACACGGCACGCCGCGCCCGGCCTCGAACTGACGGCGCACCAGGTGACCGGGGCCCTTGGGGGCCACCATGCACACGTCCACACCCTCCGGGGCCTCGATGAGGCCGTAGCGGATGTTCAGGCCGTGGCCGAAGAACAGCGCGTCGCCCTCCACCAGGTTCGGGGCGACGTGCTCGGCGTACAGGTGGCGCTGGATGTGGTCCGGCGCCAGAATCATCGTGAGGTTGGCCTCCTCCACCGCCTCCGACGGGGAGAGCACCCGCAGGCCGTCGTTCTCGGCCTTCTCCCGGCTCTTGGAGCCCTCGGGCAGGCCGACGCGCACGTCCACGCCGGAGTCACGCAGGGAGAGCGCGTGGGCGTGGCCCTGGCTGCCGTACCCCAGCACGGCCACGTGGCGTCCCTGAATGATCGACAGGTCAGCCTGGTCGTCGTAGTAAATCTCGGTCACTTGCTCAAAACCTTTCAGGCGGTACGGACCAGCCCGCTAAGGGGACCGGTCGATGGATCATGTTCGGGGACGGCGGTCTGCCGTCTTCAGGCGAGACTGATGGTGTCGCCGTCGATCTTGATTTCCACCTCGGGCAGGGGTCTGGTGGCCGGGCCGCCCATGACCTTGCCGTCGAGCCAGAACATACTGCCGTGACACGGGCAGTTGATCATCCCGGAGGAGACGTCGTCGATGGTGCAACTCTGGTGGGTGCAGACGGCGCTGAAGGCCCGGAACTTGCCCGCGGTGGGCTGCACGACGACGATCTTCTGGTCCGGGAAGACCTTGCCACCGCCCTCGGGGATGTCGGAGGTCCTGGCCAGGCCAGCGCCGCTTCTCGTGGCGGCGGGTGTGGTGGTCCCCCCGGAGGGTTCGCCGGTTTCGGCGGAGAAGTGGCCGGTGCCGGTGTGGCCAGTACCAGCGCAGGCGGCCAGGACGGTCATCAGGCCCGCGCCGCCCGCGCCCAGGAGGGTGGCGCGGCGGGAGGCGCCCGCTGCGGCGTCCGTCGCGGGCTGTTGTGCCCGCTGATCATCGGTAACGACGCGGGGCGCCTGGCATTCCTGACCAGACATGGTGCACATACATTCGCCTTTCCAGTGGGTTCCCGGGCCGTCAATCGCAGCGCACGCGGGCTCAACGTGCGGCAACAGCGGGGAAAAATTGAGTCGCGTCGAGGACCTTGCCCACGAGGGGGCATCTGAGCGAACCTTAAGGATCTTGCCGCAGGCGTGGCATCGATGAACATGTACTTTTCCGCACTCGCCTCGCGAGCCGACTACCTGCGTGTACATCGGTGTCCGGCCGACGCCACACTAGGCTGGACAACGGGGCGTCTGGGCCAGGACTCTGGTCCTCGGCTGAAACGGTGCAGGCCATGGCACGAGCGTCGAACTGGCGGGAGCTGACGGCGCCGGCGACGCGGGCGCTCAATCGCTGCCCTACGTACGCGTCGTCATGGTGCTCCTCATGCAGCTCGTGGATCCGCGCTGTGACGGATCGCGCGTGCCATTGGACAAGCGGGTCCCTCATCGAGTGCGGGAGGTGCTCGCGGCGCACTCGAACCTCGGTGACTGCGGCCCGGCTGACGCGTACCGCGCAGATGGCGGCGATCCGGGTGGTTGCATGGACGCTTGCTAACCCCACTTTGGTCCAAGGCGGGGCCGGAACTCGTGCCCACAATCGATCCGGGCTGCTGTCGGCGATGCGTGAAGGACTCGTCCACCGCCTCTTTCTGGATCATCGAGGACAAAAGCGTGTCCGGATGTTGTCCGTCATCCTGCCCAGCCTCCGTCGAGGAACAGGGCGGAATGGAGCAGCATCAAGGGGCCGAGGAGCAGCGCGTAAAGTGCCATCACCCATGGCCTTCTGGTCGCGACTCTGGCTACCAGGATCCACACCGGGAAGTAGACCAGCAGCGAGCGCGGGATCGACAGGTAGTACGCCGAGGTCAGCAGCGCGGCACCCTGCGCCCCCACATAGAGTGCCTCGCTCCACCTGCGCAGCACGAGCAGCCAGACCAGCACGCCGACGGTCACCACCGCCCCGACGATCTCCATCCGGAACCCCACGGCGAAGTCGCCGTCTCCCATGGCCGACTGCCAAGACGTCTCCCACGCCTGCCACGGCCAGGCGAAGGTGCGGCCCCAACCGGCTTCCTGCGCGTGCTTCCAGGCCAGCCAATCGCCCGACCTGCTGTAGTGGTAGACGGAGTAGGCCACCAGGGGGGCCAGCGGAAGCAGAAGCCAGCCCGCGCGTTGTGGCGACTGCCTCCGGAGGCAGAACTCCACGATGAGCGCGACCGCCAGGAACAGCCCTGTGATGCGTATGCAGGATCCGCCCGCCGCCAGTATGGCCGCCTGCGGCCAGCGCCCCTGCCGGGCGGCGAGCCAGGCGGGGATCGCGAAGGCGAGGAAGAGCGACTCGCTGTAGCCAGCCGTCAGGAACACCGCGGTGGGGAAGAGCAGCAGCGCCAGCACCGCCATCCAGCCGTTGGCACCCTCCATCTCGGCCAGCTGGGCCAGCGCCATCATCGCCACTGCTCCGGCGACCAGCGAGATCAGCAGCCCGGCCACCGTCCAGTCGGGGACGACGAGGTGGACCAGTCGCATCAGCAGCGGCACCCCGGGGAAGAAGGCGGGCAGCCCGGGGTCGTGGGGCTTGGCGGGATCACCGTCGTAGCCGTACTCGGCGATCGTGGTAAACAACACGACGTCCCACTGGCGCCACTTGTCGACGTACTCGGCGAGCGGCACGCCGAGTAACGTGGAGACCCCGATTCCGGCCCGCGAGCCGAGCCAGAGCAGCAAAGCATCCCGGCGGGCGGAGCGAGTGATCTTCGGAGCAGGGATTGGGCTGGGAGTGCCCTCGGCGAGGTCTGCCTCGTTGTCAGCAGGCGTTGCCGCGGGTGGGATGACCGAGACTCCGCTCGAGTCGGCCGTCATGCCGTCCCTTCCGGGGTGGTAGGAACGGCGGCGCGGGCCGGTTGTGCCTGATCCTCAGCGCAGCACAGTGTGACGCCTTCCCTGCTGTCCCGCTCGGCGGGCTCGCGGTGGTGGATGACATGCTGGCCAGCCTCGCGGCGGAACCGTTCGACGGGCTTGTGGCTGGCCTCTCCGCCCAGCCTGAACCGTGAGCGGGCATAGATACGCGGTGAGCCGTACCTGCCGTGCGAGTCGGTGTGTATCTGACGGATCAGCTCGGTGAGTTCCTTATTGCACGGCTCGCGTGGCGGCTCGGGCCGGTTGCGCCAGTCGTCATATCCCGATGTCGACATGTGGAGCACTCGCCAGGCCCGCGCGACCGGGAGATTGTCATCGGCGAGTGCGCGGACCAGTGCGTAGATTGCTGCGGTGGAGCCCTTTTCCAGGGCAAGACGCGCCGCCCGGTGGAGAAAGTCGTTCTCTGTCTGTAGCTGCTTGTTACGCCGGTCGAGCTCGGTGATTTTCATCTTGATCTCACTGGTCAGCTGGCTGCTCTTTCCGGACTTCGCGTCAGCGTCATCCTGTTTGAGCCGGTTCTGCAGGCGCGAGTGGCTGATGCTCGGGTCTTTGGCGAGCCGAAGAAGCGAGTTGTCGCCTTGGCGCGCAAGTTCGATGGCGCGGCGACGAAACTCGGGAGGGCGGGGAGAGGGCACGAAGAATGCTTTTCTCTTGATTGGAAGCGGGCTCCATGTCACGCGGAGGCAGGACGCGTTTGACTAACGACGCGTTTCAGGGCAGAAGAGATCGCGCCAAGCGGAACCGGGGAGAAGGGCTGGCTGGGGCAGGACGGCCGATCAAGCCGATGTCATGCTGCCCGATCGGCGGCGTGCGGTCGCCAGGTCCAGGTGCTCCGGGTATACAGCGGCTGGAGGCCGGCTCTGATCATGTTATTCAGCGACGGGTTGGATTGCCCCAGCGTCGGTCGGTTGGTTTCGGCGACGAGCCAGCGGCAGCCGGCGTTCGCGGCCTCCTTGGCGCGGGCCGCCAGCAGGGCCGACTGTGCTCCGCGGTTGCGATAGCCGGGAAGGGTCGCGCCGGTGTTCAGGGAGCCGACCTTGTCGTGCAGGAACAGATTCGCGCCAGCCACCATGCGGTCGTCGTCCCAGGCCGCGAAGGGCCGGAAGTCGGGGTGCTGCACGGCGGCCACCATGATCTCCGTGACGGTTTCTGACATGCCGAAGCCGCGCAGCACGACGGACGCCCACTCCGGGGCCTCGTCCAGGCCGACGGGCCCGACCCGCAGGCGGGTCTCGCCGGGGGTGAAGGAATCGATCGGGCACCACAGTTTGACGCTCTGCCCTGTCTCCCGCAGATTGTGCGTGAGGCGGATGTCGTCCCAGTCCGGCGGCAGGGCGGACGGAGCGAGTTGCAGTGTCGCGCCCCTGCTGCCTTCAGCCTGGTAGAAGTCCAGGACCCGGCCGATGAGCTCTGTGGTGACCGGCTCCCGCAGGCCGAATCCGAGCGCCTTGCTCCAGAAGTCATCCGGGTCGTCGCGCATCGACAAGGCGACGCCGCCGCCGATGCGGGCGGTCGTGATGCCGCGCCGGGTGCGCACCGACGGCGGCGCGCTGGAGGCGTACCGGTACAGCAACTCAGCCTCGGTGCCTTCGGCCAGAGCGGTCTGTTGAGCCAACAACATGATCTTTCCTACTGGGTGTTCTTGGAACGTCCCCCGGCGTGTTCGCCACGGGACCTGAGGCAGGCGAAGACGCATCGACCAGCCCGCAAGTTCGATGTCCGGCCCCATCCATGTGCGAGCCCTCGGCGGGATCGCGGGTGGAACAGCCGGACCCTGCCGGATATGGCCTGCTTCCAGGCAATTCACCCAGACGACAGTGGACAGGTAGTGAAGGGATTGTTGAGCTTCTCCCAGATGCCCACGTCGCGGCCAGCGCGACGTGCGCAGAACCGGTCATCGACCTGCCCCTTGCCATCGACGAGGATCACTGGGCGGGCGGGTTGGAGACGAGCGGCTTTGTCATTCGGCCGCGCCGTGAGGGCGTTGCTGGACCTGGTGCGTTCATCTCACGGAGCACATCCTGAGGCGGTGGCGATTCACGAGTGGCTGGCGCTGTCGAGCTGGCCGCGGACAGCCCCGTCCGGGAACTCGCCCGTGTGCAGGTTGATGTACCAGTTCTTCCGCTTGGCCTTGATGTCTCTGAGCAAGCTGCTCTTGACCCGAACCGAACCGGACGCGAAGTTGCCACGAAGGTCGCCGTTGGACAGCAAGTCGATGACGACAGGACCGTTGACGCCGGTCTTCCCCGGTGAACTGAAGGGTGGAGGGCCTACCGGTCTTGGCGGACCGCACAGCGTAGTAGAGACGGTTGCCCTCGATGCGGAACCTGACAGTGGCCACACCGTTCGGGTCGTTGACCTTCTTACCGGCTCGCGCACCTCGTTCCTGCCGAGAAGCTTAGCGGTGAAGTAGTACTTCCCGCCCCGCGGCCGGGACCGCGACCGATCCCGGCTGTCGCGGGAAGGACCGCCACCGTGGTCAAGGCCGCCGCCGCGGCCACTTCTGCCACCCACGCGCCTCCGACCATGCGCCGCCAAGAGATTCGCCTGTGGTCCGGCTGCCAAACATGTTCATCATGATCCTTGCTGGAGAGATCTTGTGGTTTGTCATCCGTCGCAGACCGTACGCAAGGCGACAAGGATCGCTCTGTGCAAGATTCCACACAGGGCATGTGATCAACACCACGGCTCCAGCAGGGAGATCGGCTCAACGGTCGGGATCACCCTCCCGCCCGGCGTGACCATGGAGTCGACCTGTGCCCCGCTGCGCGTCGATCAGGCGACGGCCGCCGCTCGGCCGAGAGGGCGGGAGTACAGCACCCGCCGCGCTCGCCTGATCGGTGTCCGCTGGGGGCTTGGAGAAAATGGATCTGGTCGAATGGTGGGCTGCGGCCGCGTTCCGGATACTCGGTAAGTTCGGGGTCCGTGCTGGTTGATGACGAGTGAATCAAAACTGGATCGAGGTGGTCAGCGACCGGACACCGGTACGTTCATCAGTGGAGGCATGGTGCCCGCGCCCCCGCTCAGGTTCGGTGCCGACAGCACCGCCCTTGTCCAGTCTGCCACCTCTGACATGGAATCCGGCACCTACACCTCCATGCCCTGGACCGCCGCCGACGCGCTCGGCCTGCTCGCTGCCAAGGTGTGCGTCCAACTCGGCGAATCCACCATTCCATCGGCTGCTGGTGGACGGCAGGTATCTGCTTGCAGGGCCACTGGTCGCAGGGTAGTGGTATGCGCCGTCTGCTCGGACCGGGTCGCGCGAGCGGGCATGCGCATGGGCGGCCCTGACATGGTTGAAGAGATCAAGAACTAGCGGCCGGTGCGCTTGGACCAGGCGGGCGTACCGCATGTGGTGGCCAGCTGAGCTCGCTGCCGCGATCGGGTACCCCCGGCCCGCGCACAGGGAAACGCCGCGGAGTTACGCCAAGCCGCCTGCGACACCGCCGGTGGCCGTGCAACCCTGTTGACCTTCACGAGAAAGCGCTGCTGCTGGCGCGGCCGACGCACTGCCGTTCACCGAACGCAGTTGGTTCCGTCTGCTGACCGCTCCACCGGATGCGGTGCTCGAAGCCGTCGCGGGACCGCCCACTCGGGACGTCAAAGCTCGTGACGAGTTCCCCTGGTATGGCAGAGAGCGCCCGTCTCCTGAGGAATGAAAAGAACAGTGAACCGGAAATTGATCGGCCGGGCAGTGACCAGGAAAGCGCATCCAGTAAGAGTCCACATCCTCCTGACATCGTTTGATCGACCAAGCGCGATCGATGTTTCACCACGTCAGAGAGGTTCAGCTTCACGTGCGCAGAAGGACGAACTGGAAATGGGCCACGGCAATCAGCTTGATTGTCCTCACCGGAACTCTCACCGTTCCCGAAACGGCGCTGGCCGCTCCCGCCATCCGGCTGGCCGCGCAGGCTCCGCTGCAGCCGGCGGACGTCGCCGGCTCCGTCGAGTACTTGACCACGAAGTACGGCATCGGCGTCGACGAGGCGATGCGCCGCCTCGAATTACAGCGGACCGCGGGAGAACTGCAGGACGTGCTCACCCGCGACTACGCGGAAACCTACGCGGGATCCTGGATCGATCAGGACAACGGCGGCGTGCTGGTCGTCGCGGGCACCTCCGCCGACATGCTGACCCCCGCGCTGAGCGCTGTCCCGGACCGTGACCACATCCGTGTCGCGACCGTGCAGCACTCCCTCAAGGAACTGAAAACGAAGGCTGCCGATGTCAGCGCCCGCCTCGGGCTCACCCCCCTGCAGGCGCCCGTCATCAATCAGCAGCAGAATCGCGTGGAACTGCACCGCCAGGCCGCGCTCGCGGTCCGCGGCTCGGCCGGGCGGCGCGCCACGGCAGACGACCTGGATGTCGTTGTGGTCGATCCGCCGACCATTTTCCCCAAGGCGTGTTCGATCCAGTCGTGTGACGCTCCCATGCGCGGCGGTCTGAAGCTGGACCTGTACGACTACAACAACCAGAACGCACACAGTCACTGCACCAACGGCTTCAACGTCCACGGTTCGAATGGGTGGCAGTACACGCTCACGGCGGGACACTGCCTGGAGGACGACCTCTACTACACCAAGCACAGGAACACGTTCGTCGGCCGCTACAACGACCCAACGTCCAACACCGACTATCCGTGGGACGCGGCGATCGTGCCGTACGTTGTGCGGAACGGCGTCGAGTACGTCAAGACCTGGGTGAAGGCGCCACGCAACTTGGTGTACAACTCAAGACTCCAGAATCCGGCATTCCCCATCGCCGGACACTGGGAGGCGGAAGACATCTCTGCCGGTTGGGTCGCGTGCGCGACCGGCGCGACGTCCAACAACACCAGATGCGGCAAGGTGCTCTCCACGGCAGACGGAATAATCATGGATGTCTGCGTCAAGGCTGGAGACAGCGGAGGCCCGCTGTTCAGTGAGTTCGATCACAAGGGCTACGGCATCCTGTCCGCGAGTAATAGCGATGACGATATCTGCGACTCAAATCAACGGTCGTACTGGTCGCCGCTCTCGACGATCTTCGACGTCATGGAGTACCAGTCCGGGATCACTTTCAGCTTGAACACCACGGCCTGACCTGCTGACCGTGAACGCACGAGGACCGTGACCGGCGAGCCCGCCGGCCACGGTCCTCGTCGCGTTGCACGTTCGTGGGACAGGAAGGCGACCCAGCACGTGGGCATGTGCGCCGATGACAGTTAGAGTCGCAGCCGCAGCCACGTTTCGTCTGGACCCGTCGCCCCCCGCTCGGTGATCGCTGTCAGGAGCCAGCGGGTCTGTTGTTGATGCAGCTCCGGGCCAAGGTTTGGGCGGATGACCGCGCCGAACTCAAAGCCCTCGGCGGGCGAGCCAGTCGAGGGTGGCCTCGGAAAGGCCGCGCCAGCCTCGGTCGAACGGTGTGCTGTGGCCGCGCTCGGGGTACTGGGCAAGTTCGGTGTCCGCGCTGGAAGCGGCATAGAGCTTGTGGGCAGCTTGGACGACGGCGGCGGGTACGGTGCGGTCCTTGCCCGCGGCCACCAGCAGCAGGGGCTCCCGGTCAACGCGCCGGGTGTCGACCGCGGTGGGGGCGTTCGGCGTGAAGCCGGCCGATGACGCCTGAAACAGCGGACGGCCTGGACCCGGGATGACGAAGCGCTGGTGGAGCTGGGCGGATTCGGCCGCTGGCAGGCATTGCCGAAGGAGTAGGCGAACTGCTTGTCGGTCAGCGCGACGGTCCTGCTCAGGTTCCGCGGATTCACCAGCACGGGGAGGCTGGAGCGCAGTAGGCTCAGCGGCAGGACGCGGATTTCCTTGATCGGCGTGGGTGAGATGGCCACAGCCGCCGCAGCCTGGCCGCGGGCCAGGAGCTTCTGGGCCTATGAGCCCGCCGAAGGAGTGCCCGATGACGATGGGTGGTGCGGACAGGCCCGCGAAGAACTCGGTGTAGGCGTAGGTGATCTCGTCCACACCGACACCGGCCATCCCGGTGGGATCGGCGCGCGTCGCCGCCACGGTTGCCGCGTCCCCGGGCCATCCCGGCGCGTACGTGTCGTACCTCTCCCTCTCGAAGTGCTCCTGCCATGGCTGCCAGGAAGTGGAATGGATCCACAAACCATGGATGAAGACGACGTTCCTTTTCATCGCTGACCTTTATGTGTGTGCAGAGGGACGGCCGCTGTCCGCGACGGCGTGGCGGGCCCTGTTGATGACGAGTGGATCAAAAGTGGATCGAGCTGGTCAGCGGCCGGATGCCGGCACGTCCAGTCGTGCCATGAACGTGTCGGCACGTTGGACGAACAGATGGGCCTCGTGCTCGGCGGACCATCTTCGAGCCTTCTGCGCGGCGGCGCGGACACTGGCCCGCGGTACTCCCTGCGCCTGCAGCAGCCGGGCACGCAGGAGCAGTATCAAGCCTTCCGAGCTGCGCTGGCCGTAGGTGCGGACGCAATGATCCGCCCGGTCCAGGGCTGCCGCCGCCTGCTGCGGCTGCGAGGCCGCAAGCCACACTTCGCCGAGGAGTGCGTACCAGGTGGAGACACAGGAGCGGACGGGGTCGAGGAGGTTCGTCTCGATAATCCGTTCGGCCTCCACGGCGGCGCCAGCCGGATCGTCGCCGGTGATCGCCCGCGCCCAGCATCCCGCGAGCCGCTGGTAAGTGCCGAGGAAAACATAGGAGAGATCGGGGTCGACAGCGATGCCTCGCTCCGCGGCGCGCAGCGCTGAGGCAGGATCGCCGACAATGGCCGCGATCCTGGCGACGAAGGTGGCCCAGACCGTGACGGAGTAGCGGTCGTCGCCAGCGGTCTCCAGCCTGTCGAGAAGCGCGTATGCCTCGGCCGCGTCGCCGTGCAGTGCTGTGATCTCGGCCAGCATCCCCGTCATGAGCAGCCGGACGTCGCGCGGGACGGGATCGTCCTCATGACCAGGGAAGCCGAGAAGGAGAGCCTGCTCGGACCGGCCGAGATAGCGCAACGCCTCTCCGATGTTGCCGAGGTCCCACTGGTGGACGCCCCATGCCTGCATGCCGTAAGTCCGCAAGGCCGCGTCAGAGGACGACTCGCCCTGCCTGAGCAGCCGCCGCGCCAGCGAGCCGCTCCGGTCCAGCTCGATGCCCTGTGCCAGGGTCGCCCAACGGGAGTAGAGCATCCCGGCAGCCTCCACCTCCCGGCCCAGGCTCCGGGCCAGGTGCTCCGCGCGCTCCAGCAGCTCCAGATTCGCACCCGCGTACATGGAGCGCATGCCGATGACCGCGGTGAGCGGGGACAGGGCCGCGAGCTCCGGTTCGGCGAGGCCGGCGGTCCGTGCCACCTGTGCGGCCAGCCGTAGTTGTTGCTCGGCCGACTCCAGGGCGGACCTGGCCGCGGCCCGTCGGCCCGAGCGCACCAGGGCCGCCGCCGTACGTGCCGGCTCGGCCAGTGGTCCAGCCGCCCAGAGGTGGTGCGCGACTCTCTCAGGCACGGACTCGTCGTCGAGAACGGTCCGTTCCAGCGCGTTCGCCACCCGCAGGTGCAGGCGGGTCGCGTGGCGCGGCGACATCGCCTCGGAGACCGACTCGCGCACGAGGTCGTGCGTGAATCGGAACGAGTACGGGTCTTGCGGCGTGGGCGCGAGAAGCCCGAGGGCCTCGGCGCTTTCCAGGCGGGCGAGGCAGGTGGCGACGTCGAGGCCGGAGACACGAGCGAGCAGGCTCAGATTCACGTCCCGGTCGACCAACGCGGCGATCTCGAGCAGGTACTTCGCGTCGTCGTCCAGATCGGCCATCCGGCCGCGCACGACGTCTCGCACGGTCGAGGGAACTCCGGCGCGTGCCGCGGCATCGTCGGTAAGCGTGCCGCCGGCGGCGAGCAGCCGGGCCAGCTCCTGGACGAAGAACGGGTTACCCGCAGTCCGGGAGTGGATCGTCCGGGCGGCGTCCGCGGCGGGAGCCCATCCCGTCTCGCAGCGGACGAGCTCCGCCACGTCCCCCGGGCCACGCGGTCCGAGCTCGATGCGGCGGTGATCCGACAACCGGCTGGCCCCCGCGAGCATCCGCGCCAGCTCCGATTCGGGCGCCGGCGCCCGGTCACGGAGCGAGCCGAGCATCACGGTGCCAGCCGGCAAGCGAGAGGCCACATGTCCGAACAGGTGCAGCGAGGTCATGTCCACCCATTGAAGGTCGTCGATCACGACCATGACCGGTCGGACGGCCGAGACGTGCGCGATCAGCGCGACGACCTTCTCGAACAGATGGAACTGCCAGCTCCCACCCGGTAGCACCTGTCCGGTGAGGGCGTCGTCGCGCGGTTCGAGGAGGCGGCCGAGCACGCCGTTCAGCATGCTCTCCCGTTCCGGAGCGGCCACGCCGTCCAGGACGGAGCGGACGACCTGTGTCCACGGCCACATCGATGGTGCGCCTCCGCCTTCGACGCAGCGGCCCCAGGCGACGAGGGCGTCCCAGTCGCCGGCCTCGCGGGTGAGCTCTTCCATCAGGCGGGTCTTTCCCACCCCTGGCTCGCCCTCGATGATGACGAGCCCGGTCCCACCGGCCACGGCGCGTCTCGCCGCGTCCCGCAGAACCGCGAGCTCCTCGGATCGGCCCACCAGACGGTCGCCGGTCGCACGAGGTGCCCGCGGCGTGGGAGGTGACGGCTGGAGATGCCTGGCCGGGCGCGCCGTGGTCTCCGGACCGGCTACGGGCGCGAGGTCCTGTAGCAGCACCCTCTGATGGGCCTGCTCGAGTATGGGACCCGGGTCGATGCCCAGGTCTTCCGCGAGACGTGCACGAACGGTGCGGAACACCGCCAGCGCCTCGGCCTGCCGGCCGACAGCTCCCAGGGCGGAGATGAGGCCAGCGTGGACGGGCTCGTGCAACGGCCCCATCGCGGCGGCCAGGTGTAACGGCGGAAGCACCCGTTCTGGCCGGCCAAGGGACACGGCGAGTTCGGCGGCCGCCGAGCACGCGTCGAAGAACTCACCGTTCAGCCCTGCGAAGACGGGTAGAGCCTCGGGTCCCACAGGCAGCCCCTCGCCCGCGGAGCCGCGCCAGAGCCGGAGCGCCTGCTCGTATCGGCTGAGCGCCTCCTCGCGGTGATCTCGATCGAGGGCGCTTCTTGCCGCTCCCACCAGTTCCCTGAAGATCGTCAGGTCCAGCGTTCCGGCACCGGTCATGCACAGATAGCCGTCGCCCCGGCGCTGCAAGTACGAGCTGGTTCCGCCAGGCGGCAGCGTGGGCTCCAGCAAACGCCGGAGGGCGCCGACGTACTTGTGGATGAGGTTGACTGCGCTGTCCGAGGGCGGGTCTCCCCAGATCAGGCCGATCAGGTCTGCCTTGCTGATCGGCAGGCCCTCATGGGCCAGGAGCAGGGCGAGCACGTAGGCCTGCTGCCGGGGACCGGGATCCAGTTCGACGCCGCCGCGCCAGATTCGCAACGGACCGAGGATTTGTATGCGCAGCGAGGTGTCAGGAACCGGGCGGAGCCTCGCGTCTGGGGCGACGGGCAGTGTGGAGACGGCCATGTCCGACGGCACCCCTGTTCGAACGGATAAATGGTCCCTCCGCGATCCGGGTGCGCGTTCGGTACGCATCCGAGTGCTGGAGCCACACTCTAACCTCTGGAGTGCGACTACAGCGAGACCGGGACTCTGCCGAGCTCCGTTCGTGTCACAGGAGCGGCATCGTCGCCCAATGCCGAGATGGCAGCGGCGTTGAGTCAAATGTCCTGGTGGGACGTGTGCCATAGGCCGGATACCTTCGATACATTTGCCCAGGGAGCCTGGGCGGGTGCGCTCCGTCGAGGCCTAGGGGGATGGATCAGTGGTAGATCACGCACAGCCTCCAACTCGACGCGACCGGTACGCCGAGATGACCCGGCAAGAAGCCGTCAAGGCGGCGCGGCGGTTGTTCGCGGAGCACGGCTATGCCCGGACGACCGTCGACACAATCGCCCAAGCGGCCGGCGTCTCGCCCGCCACCGTTTATGCGCAGTGCGGTGGCAAGGAGGGACTGCTCGGCACGCTCATGGACATGTGGACCGCTGGGCAACTGGTGGTGGACATCATCTCCGCGTGCCAGGCCGTCGGCTCAGGGCGAGCGAAGATAAAAGTGCTGGCCGAGGGATACATCGCCATCTACAAGCAGTACGGCGACATCATCCGTATCGTGACCAGAGCGGCTGCGAGCGCGCCGGTAGCCGAGGACTACCTCAGGACGGCCGACCATCGGCATCGGGACGCCCTGCGCCAGATCATGGAACAGATCCGGGACGTGGGAGATCTCGCGGACGGGATGTCCGTGGAGGACGCTGCAAAGATCACGTTCTTCTACTTCAGGTACGACCAGTTCGCTCTCGCCGCGGACACGTTCGGCTGGGGCGTCGATCGAGCGGTCCGGTGGATCGCCGGGCGGGTCGCGTCGGCGATCTTGAAGCCCTGACCGCCGCCGAGCAGGCCCGTTGCCGCCCCGCCACACACCCTGCGTGGCTATTGTCCTAAATCTTGCCCGTATAGGAGGGTTTGGGGCCGTAAAATCGTCCCGTGCAGGGCGGGGATGACGCGACCGATGCTTGCACGAACAAGGACCGTCGTATCGACTCTTGGAGCTGACTGACTTGGATATGCCAGTCCGTCCGGCAGACACCGGCGGGGAGCCGGAGCCGACTCCCCGCGGCTCCTTGCGCCTTCAGATACTCGGTCCGCTACGGCTCTGGCGTGATGGCGCCGAACTGGATCCCGGTCCCCGGCAGCAGGCGTACCTACTCGCGCTGCTCCTGGCCCGTGAGGGGCAGCCGATAAGCGCAAGCGAGCTGATCGATCTGATCTGGGACGAGGGTGCTCCCGCGAGCGCCGTCAACGTCATGCACAAGTACGTCGGCGCGTTGCGGCGGCTGCTGGAGCCCGCGCTCCCGGCTCGCGGGACCGGCTCCTATCTGCAGCGCCGGGGTAACGGCTACCTGTTCGTGGCCGGGAGCGGGATGCTGGATCTGGCCACGTTCCGTGAGTCCGTCGAGGCTGCTGGAGCCGCCCAGGCGGAGCAGCAGCACGAGGTGGCGCTGGATTGCTACGTACAGGCGTTGGGGCTCTGGCAGGGCTCCGCGGGGAAGGGACTGGCCTACGGGCCGGCCGCGATGTCGATCTTCGCGGGACTGGACGACGAGTTCTTCGCCACGTGCGCGGCGGCGTCCGAACTCGCCCTGTCGCTGGGACGCCCGGAGCGGGTGCTGCCGTCTTTGCAGTTGGCCGCCTCGATGGCGCCGTTGCACGAGCCCGTGCAGGCCGGTCTCATCTCCGTCCTGGGCGCTGCCGGGCAGCAGGCGCAGGCGCTGTCGGTGTTCCATACGGTCCGTACCCGCCTTGCCGACGAGCTCGGCATCGATCCCGGCCCGGTATTGCGGGCCGCACACCAGCAGGTGCTGAGCAAGACCGTGGCGCCTCCTGTCGAGCAGGCTGCGAACGTAGCGCCCGCCCGTACGCCTGTCCAGGCACCCCAAAGGCCGGCCGGATCAAGGCAGGCGGCTCCGGCCGCCCGCGCGGTTCCGGCAGCAGAAAAGGCGCCCGCCAGCGGTCTGGTCGGCCGGAGCGAGGAACTGGCGGTGCTGCGGCAGGCGGCGGAGTCGGCGCTCGCCGGCGGCAGTGGACTCGTCATCGTCGAGGGTGAGCCGGGGGTGGGCAAGACCCGCCTGCTGGAGGAGATCGCGGTCGAGGCGGATCGGCGGGGTGCGCTCGTCGTCTGGGGCCGCTGCCTGGAGGGCGACGGGACACCGTCGATGTGGCCGTGGGTGCAGGGTCTCGGCACGGTACTTGACGCACTGCCCGCCGCGGCGCGGGAGAAGTGGCTCGCCGCCGGGCTCGGCCGCCTCGTCAACCCGAGCGATGACGCTGTGGCCGCACCGGCCCTGCCGGACAGCGGCGGCCGGTTTCGCCTGTCCGAACAGGTCGTGGCCGCCATCGGCGAGGTCAGCGCCCAGCGGCCGGTGCTGCTGGTCATCGACGACCTCCAATGGGCCGACGTCGCCTCGCTGCATCTGTTCGGTCACCTGGCGGCCAGGCTGCCGGACGGCGTCGTGATCATCGGCTCGCTGCGGGACCGGGCGCCCAAGCCGGGAACGGATCTATCGCGGATGCTCGCCGCGGCGAGCCGCGTGACCGGTCACCGACGTATCCACCTTGGCCCGCTCAACGCGGCCGAGGTGGCCGAGATGGTCCGTGGCGAGACCGGTCAGGCTCCGGGTCCCGACGCTGCCCGCGAGATCCACGCCCGTACCGCGGGCAACCCGTTTTTCGTCCGGGAGTTGTCCCGGCTGATCGGCGAGGGCGGTGTGCTCTCCCCGGACGCCGTGGCGCGGGCAGGGGTGCCGTCCACCGTGCGTGACGTCGTCCTCGACCGGATGGCCGACCTGGATGACGGTGCGCGGAGCCTGCTCCAGTTCGCCGCGCTCATCGGCCCTGATGTCGGCCTCGGCCTGCTGTCCCGCGCCGCCGATCTCGACGTTTCGACCTGCCTGCATCGGCTCGAGTCGCTGGAAGCGCTCGGCCTGCTCGAGCCGGTCCCCGACGACCCTTACTCGTTCCGTTTCACGCACGATCTGGTTCGCACGTCCGTCGCCGGAACAACACCGCGGCGGTTGACGCCCCGGCTGCACCTGAGCATCGCCGATGCGCTTGAGCACGCCGGCTCCGGAATCGAGTCCGTCGCCGAGCGTCTGGCGTATCATCTGGGCGCTGCTGGTCCGCTCGCGGACCGGGCACGTACCGCTCGGGCTCTGGTGCGCGCGGGCCGCCAGGCGGCGGCCAAATCCGCGTTCGAGGCCGCCGAGCGGCAGTTGCGGCTGGCCGTGCGGACGGCACGAACGGATGGTCTGGCGGAGCTGGAGCTGTCCGCGCTGTCGCAGCTCATCGCGGTCGTGGGGATGCGTTCGATGTACGGGGCCTCGGCGGTGGACCTGCTGGAACGCGCCGAGCAACTGGCCCGTGAGCTCGGCCGCGAGGTGGAGGCCACCGATTTCCTGTTCTCCCGCTGGGTCGTGCACCAGCAGGGCATCGAGCTGGACCGCAGCGAGCCGCTGGCCCGCCGGTTGCTCGATCAGGGTGAGGCGTCCACCGACCCGATCGTGTACGTGTACGGCCTGCAGGCCTGGGGGCTTCACCAGTGGGATGTGGGCAACATCGGCGCGTCCTTCCGGCTCATGGAGGAGTCCAAGCAGATCCTGCTCGACGAGCTCGGCAAACCGGGCAATCCGGTCCGGCGCGATCTGCGTCTGCTCATGGTGGGAATGCTCGCGGAGACGACCGCGCTGTACGGCGACGCCCAAGCCGCTCAGGAACTGCTCGACAGGATGGAAGTTGACGCGGGCGATGACCCGTACGCGGTCACGATCTGGTCGGCCATCGTCTGCAGAGCCGCGTCGCTGGTCGGCGATCCGGCTCAGGTGCTGCGCGCGGCGGAGCGGGGGATCGCCGTAGACCCTGAGTTCTCCTTCGTCTTCCTGGGTACTTATCAGCGGTTGGCCCGGTGCTGGGCGCTGGCCATGACCGGCCAGGACCCGGCCGGCGCGGTGGCCGAGGCCCGTCGCCTCATCGCCGCCAACCTGCTCGATCCGCCGCGCTCCTGTGTCGCCACCTGGTACGGGCTGCTCGGTGAGATGCTGCTGGCCAATGGGGAGACCGCGGAGGCCGCCGTCGCTCTGGACCAGGCCGAGTATTGCGTTGAAACCTACGGCCAGCGCTACCCGGAAGGTCTGCTCCTGCTACTGCGGGCGCGGCTGCTGTTGGCTGTCGGCGAGCCGGTCGCAGTGGTCCAGGCCGCCGCGGAGAAGGCCCGGCGGCTGTCGGCCGAACATGAGGCCCATCTGTTCGCCCGCCGCGCCGAAGCGTTCCTGGCAGAACTCGGTGAAGAGCCGGCACACCCTCGGTAGCGGATCTCCACTCTTCGTCCACGATCCGTGAACAATCCATCCAGAGCGCCCTTTTAGCTTTGGGCGGCATGAACGTACTCATCGTCCTTACCTCCCACGACCAGCTCGGCGACACCGGTCGTAAGACCGGATTCTGGCTCGAGGAACTGGCGGCGCCGTACTACCACTTCAAGGACGCCGGCTGGCAGATCACGCTGGCCTCGCCGAAGGGCGGGCGGGCACCGCTGGACCCGAAAAGCAACGAACCGCAGTTCCGCACCGAGCTCACACGCCGTTTCGAGGCTGACGCCGAGGCGGAGGCCCAGCTGAACGGCACGGTGCGGCTGGACTCCGTGTCCGCCGACGACTTCGACACGGTCTTCTACCCGGGCGGCCACGGGCCGCTGTGGGATCTGGCCGAGGACCCGACCTCGATCAAGCTCATCGAACAGACCGTCGCCGCGGGCAAGCCCCTCGCGCTGGTGTGCCACGCACCGGGCGTGCTGCGGCACGCCGTCAAGGCGGACGGCACCCCGCTGGTGGCGGGCCGGCGGGTCACCGGCTTCACCAATAGTGAGGAGGAGGCCATGGGGCTGACGAAGGTCGTGCCCTTCCTGGTCGAGGACGAGCTGATCGCCAAGGGCGCCGACTTCTCGAAGGTCGGCGACTTCCAGTCGAACGTGATCACCGACGGCCTGCTCATCACCGGCCAGAACCCGGCATCGTCCGGCCCGGCCGCTCTGGAGCTGATCGCATTGGCCGAGAAGCCGGCGTGAAGGTTCACCACCGGTACGCCGTCGTCGATGGGCGGCGGCTGTTCTACCGGGAAGCCGGCCCGCCCGATCGGCCTGCGCTGGTCCTGTTACACGGGTTCCCGGCCAGCTCCGCCATGTTCCGCCATCTCATTCCGGCACTGGCCGACCGCTGGCATCTCATCGCGCCCGATCATCTCGGCTTCGGGTTGTCCGACGCGCCACCGGCCGCCGAGTTCGGCTACTCCTTCGACGCGCTCACCGACCTGACCGCGAACCTGCTCGCCCACCTGGGGGTGCAGCGGTATGCGTTGTACGTGCACGACTACGGCGCTCCGATCGGCTGGCGGCTCGCCCTGCGCGACCCGGCTGCGATCACCGCCATCATCAGCCAGAACGGCAACGCCTACGAGGAGGGTCTGCAGCCGGGTTTCTTCAAGACCGTCCGGGATTACTGGGCCGAGCAGACGCCGGAAACCGAAGCCGGAGTCCGCGAGGCCCTGACCCTGGAGCTCACCCGCTGGGCGTATCTTGCCGGCGTGGACGACGAGACCCTGGTGGATCCGGGCACCTGGCTGCGTGATCATGCGTTGCTGTCCAGGCCGGGTAACGACCTGGTGCAGCTCGCCCTGTTTCGCGACTATGCCACCAATCCGCCGCTGTACCCCGCCGTGCACGAGTATTTTCGCGAACGCCAGGTGCCCTTACTGGCGGTCTGGGGGCGCGGCGATCCGATCTTCGCGCCCGAGGGCGCCCTCGCCTTCTCCACAGACCTGCCGGACGCCGGAATCCACCTCCTCGACGGCGGCCACTTCCTCCTGGAAAGCGCGCTCGACGAAACCGTGCCGCTGATACGAGCGTTTCTGAACGCCAACCTGTAATCGCTACGGTCCGTCCTCAGGTGGCGTGCCGAATTGGGAGTCGGAATGACTGGAACCCATGCTTTCGTCCCGCCACCTGCGGCGGCCGTCTCAGGGCCGCACGCCGCCGACGTGTCAGCCTCGCTCGTGGAACAAGCCGCCGCGATCCGCCGCGGCGAACTCAGCAGTCACGAGCTGACCAGAATGTATCTCGAAAGAATCGATGCCCTCGACGCGTTCGAGGTCATCAACGCCTTCATCCTGTCGCGCGGCGACGACGTCCTGGCCGAGGCAGCCCGGCTCGACGAGCTGCAAGCCTCGGGCAGGCTGGCCGGACCGCTCCACGGGATCCCGCTCGGCATCAAGGACAACCTCTTCACCGCGGGAACGGTGACCTCCGGAGGCACAGCGGTTCTCGGGACATTCATCCCGGACGCGGACGCCACCGCGGTGCGGCTGCTAAAAGAGGCGGGTGCGCTGGTGCTCGGCAAGACGAACCTGCACGAATGCTCGTTCGGGATCACCAGCAACAACCCGCACTACGGGGCCGTGCGCAACCCTTACGACCCGCTGCGCATCCCCGGCGGCTCCAGCGGAGGCTCAGGCGCGGCCGTCGCCGCTCGCCTGTGCTCGGCGGCGATGGGAAGCGACTCAGGCGGCTCCGTCCGCATCCCCGCGGCTCTGTGCGGAGTCGTCGGGCTCAAGCCCACGCTCGGACGCGTCAGCCGAGGGCGCACATTCGGCCTGTCCTGGAGCTACGACGTCGTGGGGCCGATCGCCCGCACCGCCGAGGACGCCGCGGCGCTCCTGCGGGTCATCGCCTCCGGCTCCGATCCGCTCGACCCGTTCGCGTCCCGCGACCCCTCCGGCGCGGTGCTTCCCGAGACCGTCGCCGCCGACGCGACACGCCTGCGAGGTCTCCGCGTCGGGATACCCGACGGCTACTTCGCCGCGGACAACACCCCTGACGTGGACCGCGTGCTCGCGCGGACGTACAGATTGCTCGAGGACGCCGGCGCGGTCCTCGTGCCGGTGAGCGTCGAAGGAGTGGAGCAGGCCACCCACACCGGCTTCCTGACCGTGATACCCGAGGCGGTTGTGCTCACCGGGCAAGCTCTGCGGGAAGCAGGCGTACCGGGCGGCATCGTCGCCGCCCTCGATCGCTTCGGGGCGGACGTACGGGCGGCGCTGGGCGGCCAGGTCGGGCCCGAGGCCCAGCCCGTCCCGGCCTTCGCGTACGCGGAGGCCATGGCCCGCACGGTTCCCGCGATCCGCAGAGGCTTCGCCGACGCACTGGCCGAGGTGGACGTCCTGTTGACCGCGACGACTCCCGCGACCGCGGTCCCCATCGCCGAGGACGTCACCATGCGGCACAACGGGCGGACGGCCGACACCTTCGAGACGTTCATCCGGTACACGTTCTGCGTCTCGATGGCGGGACTGCCCGCGATCTCGGTCCCCGCGGGTGTCGACCAGGCCGGGCTGCCCATCGGTGTGCAGTTCGTCGGGCAGCCCTGGAGCGAAGCCAAATTGCTCGAGATCGCCTGCGCATACGAGCGCCTCGCCCACTCCTGAGACCTTCAGGCATCGATGGCGACGACCTCGAGCTGGATGCAGTCAATGTCGCGGAAGACGATCGTGGAGTGGGCGAATGGTCTCGTCCGGCGCTGGATGCCGGAGCGCGCCACTCCGAGGCTGTCGAGCCAGTCCGCCCAGGCCTCCAGCCCCGCGCGTCCCTCGACCAGCAGGGAGATGTGATCGAGACCCGTGCGAACCTCGTTGAACTCCTCACCTTGGTTGCCCTCGTGGTAATGCAGCCCGATGGCCAGCCCGGTAAGAGGCTCGATGACCAGCTTCGCGTATCCGGTCCACTCGCGGCCATAGTGCGGTAGATCGCCGTCCACCACCGTGGCCTGGAAGACCCTCTGGTACCAGGCGATGCTCGCTTCAAGATCCCGCACGGTGAAGGCGAAGTGGTGCAGCCCGCTGATAGGCGGCTTGATCGGTTCGGTCAACTTTCTGCCCCTCTCGGAAGGTACGGAGGCACGGCGGCTATCTGCGGCTGACCGTTCTCGCGTGTTGGGGAGAAAGCTAGGGAGGGCCTCTGTATGACTGATGGATATGCAGTGAATCCTCGCGTGCGGAGGGCTCAGCGTTGCCAGGTGAGCCCGAAGGCATGGTCGGGGGGCCACGCCGCGCCGGTCGCGTACTGCGCGTCGAACGCGCTCGCCCCGAGCGCGGCGAGCGCGGAGCCGCGCGCCGCGGACAGCTCACCGGCGTCGTCCGGGTCGGGCACCTGGCCGATCGCGGCGAAGGCATGATCGGAGAACCGCACCATCCTGGCAACCTGTGAATAATCACCTTCGGCCGAGGCCAGCGCGGCGGCAGCGACACCCAGGTAAGGGACGAACGACCGATAGCCGCAACGGAACACGCGCTCGCGACTGGCCGCGAACAACTCCCGGGCGCGATCGAGGTTGCCGAGGTGCAACTAGGTGAACGCCAGGTTGTGATACTCCGAGTGGACGAACTCGGTCTGTCCCAGCGCCACATTCAGTTCGATGCTCGCGAGGTACTGCTCGCGGGCCTGCCTATAGTCACCGGACATCCTGGCCACGGCGGCGAGAACGTGCCGAGGCCGCTCCTCCAGTCGCCGGTCACCAGAGTGCGGCGCGACTGCGAGCGCCTCCCGCGCCAGGCGTTCAGCGCCTGGGAGGTCGTCCTGCCGGAGCGCGACCCGCGCCATCGCCTACAGCCCCTTCACCTCGCCGGTCGGCTCGCCGGCCGCCCGGGCCCGCTTGACTTCAGCCTCCGCAAGGTGCATTACCTCGGCACCGTCGCCCCGCCGGAAAGCGGCGCGCAGATCGCCCTTAGAACTCATATGTTCTCCTCCGCCACAACTGGTCCGGTCATTATCTTGCCGTATCCGAGCGGCCACTCGGCGACCGGAGGGCGAATTCACAAAGTCTCCACTTTCGATCCACCATGCCTGCGTAGTTTCCCGTAAGTAGTGTTCTCGGTCTTGTAAGAAAGGTCGCCCGATGAAGAAACCCGTGGTTTTCATTCATGGTTTGTGGGTGCATTCCCTGTCCTGGCAGCCGTGGCAGGATCTCTTTGAGAAGCAGGGTTATCAAACGCTCGCGCCAGGCTGGCCGGGGGACGAGGACTCCGTGGCGGACACCCGGGCCAGGGCCGCACGGATGGCCGGAGTGGGCGTGGACGCGGTCACGGAGTCGTACGCGAAGATCATCGAAGGGCTGGCGGAGCCTCCGATTCTCGTGGGTCACTCCTTCGGCGGGCTGATCGCCCAGAAGCTCCTCGGCCGGGGGCTGGCCGCGGCGGCCGTGGCGATCTCACCTGCGCCCATCAAGGGAGTCCGCGCGCTTCCCCTGAGCCTGCTGCGTTCAAGCTTCCCGGTACTGTCCCGCCCCGGGAACAAGAGCCGGGCCGTCGCCCTGACAGAGAAGCAGTTCGCCTATTCCTTCGGCAACGCGCTTCCGGCGGCCGAGTCTGACCAGCTGTACAAGGCTCTGGCCATACCGGCCCCCGGCCGGCCCTTGTTCGAGGCTTCGTCTGCGAACTTCACTCGGAATTCCCCCACCGCGGTCGACACCCGGCGCGCCGATCTCGGTCCGCTGCTGTTCATCGCCGCGGGAAAGGACCACACGGTACCGGCCGTCGTGGTGCGGGCAGCCTATGATCTCTACGCTCCCGCGAGCGCCCGAGTCGCCATTCACACATTCGACGACCGCGGTCACAGCGCTCCGTTCGACCACGGCTGGCGCGAGGTCGCCGACGACGCGCTCGCCTGGCTCACACGGCAGAACCTTTAGTCAGGCCTTTCCACTGGTCGTCAACTAGCCGTCAACAAACCGCCGATGGGTTCGGCCCCAGGCGGATTCACTGCCTGTCCAGCGCTCGTCAACCACGCACCCCGTACGTTGCGAACGTGCCGGGCCGAAAGTCAGCGAGTACGTAGAAGAGAAAGGGAAGCCAGGTCATGCCGATTGCCACGACCAATCCCGCGACCGGGGAGACGGTCAAGACATTCGATGAGCTGAGCGAGGCCGAGCTGCAGCGGAAACTCGGCCTCGCACACGACCGGTGGCGGGCCTACCGCACCACGAGCTTCGAGGAGCGGGCCACGTGGCTGCGCGCCGCCGCCGACCTGTTCGAAGAGGAAGCCGACTTCGCCGCAAGGCTGATGACCACCGAGATGGGCAAGACGCTGGGCGCAGCACGGCGGGAGGCGCTCAAATGCGCTCACGGCATGCGGTACTACGCTGACCACGCTGCCGGGTTCCTGGCCGATGAGCCGCTGGCCGACCCGTCGCAGGTGGGGGCGAAGCGTGCCCTCGGCCGCTACCAGCCGCTGGGTCCGGTGCTGGCGGTGATGCCGTGGAACTTCCCGATGTGGCAGGTGATGCGGTTCGCCGCCCCCGCGTTGATGGCGGGCAACGTCGGCCTGCTCAAGCACGCCTCCAACGTCCCGCAGTGCGCGTTGTACCTGGAGGACGTCTTCCGCCGCGGCGGGTTCCCCGAAGGGTGTTTCCAAACGCTGCTGATCTCCGCGGGGCGGGTGGAATCCGTTCTGCGCGATCCCAGGGTGGTCGCCGCGACGCTGACCGGCAGCGAGCCGGCCGGTCGATCGGTGGCCGCGATCTGCGGGGACGAGATCAAGCACACGGTACTGGAGCTGGGAGGCAGCGATCCGTTCATCGTGATGCCCTCGGCCGACCTGGACCGCGCCGCCCAGGCCGCGGTCGAGGCCCGGGTGCAGAACAACGGCCAATCCTGCATCGCGGCCAAACGATTCATCGTGCACAGTGACGTCTACGACGCCTTCACCGGCAGGTTCGTCTCCCGGATGCGTGAGCTGAAGGTCGGCGATCCCTTTGAGACGTCCACGGACATCGGGCCGGTGGCCACCGAGCAGGGCCGGGCCGACATCGAGGAACTGGTGGACGACGCCATCTCGGCCGGGGCCACTGTGCTGTGCGGCGGACAACGGCCGGCCGGGCCGGGCTGGTTCTACCCACCGACCGTGATCGGCGACATCACTCCCGACATGCGGATCTTCGCCGAGGAGGTGTTCGGTCCGGTGGCCTCGCTGTACCGGGCGGCGGACATCGAGCAGGCCCTGGAGATCGCGAACGCCACCTCCTTCGGGCTGGGATCCAACGCCTGGACCAACGATGAGGCGGAACAGCAACGCTTCGTCTCCGACCTGGAGGCCGGTCAGGTCTTTATCAACGGCAAGACGATCTCCTACCCCGAGTTGCCGTTCGGCGGGATCAAACGCTCAGGCTACGGGCGTGAGCTCGCCGCTCACGGCATCCGGGAATTCTGCAACCTCAAGACCATCTGGATCGGCTGAGCATGAGCATCAATGATCCCTTCGCCCGTCTCCCCGAGGTGCCCTCCTTCACCGTCTCCAGCACTACGGTGACCGACCGCGCCCCCTGGCCTGCCGAGCAGATGAACGACAGTATCCCGGGTGGCAAGGACATCTCTCCGCAGTTGTCCTGGAACGGCGCGCCCGAGGGGACGAAGAGCTACGCCGTGACCGTGTTCGACCCGGACGCGCCGACCAGCTCGGGCTTCTGGCACTGGGCCGTCGCCGACATCCCCGCCACCATCACCGACCTGCCTGAGGGCGCGGGCGACGACACCGGCTCCGGCCTGCCCGAGGGCGCCTACCAGTTGCCCAATGACACACGCGCGGCGCGCTACATGGGGGCCGCTCCGCCCGCGGGTCATGGCTTGCACCGCTACTTCATCGTGGTGCACGCCCTCGACGTCGAGACCATCGGCGTCCCGGCCGACGCCACTCCCGCCTACCTCGGCTTCATCATGTTCGGTCACGTCCTCGGTCGTGCGGTCCTGACCGTCACCGCCGAGATCCCCGCCTGAACTCCCGCCGGGTACGGGCAGGGTGACGCCCCGGTCGTTCGACGCCAGGCCGGTCACCCTGCAAGAGGGGGCGTACCCGGCGGTGAATCACGAAAGACGCGCGGAGCCCTCAGGCGAAGCGGTTCCGTCACCATCACGAAGAGAAGGAGACAGCATGAAGATGCGCGCAGCGCGGATGTACGGGTACAAGCAGCCGTTGCGGCTCGATGAGGTGCCGATCCCCGAGCCGGGTCCCACCGAGGTTCTCATCAAGATCCGGGCCACCGGGATGTGCCGCAGCGACTTCCAGCTCGTCGACGGCTACTTCCCTCAGGAAATCGCCTTCCCCTACATCCCCGGTCATGAGATCGCGGGCGAGGTCGCTCAGCTGGGCGCCGATGTTCCGGCTTCCACCGGCCTGTCGGAAGGCGATCTGGTGGTCGTGAACCCGGCGTGGGGAGATGGCACCTGCCGTCAGTGCCACGAAGGCAACGAGCAACTGTGCACGGGAAGCGGAGGGTGGATCGGTTTCGGGCCGCCCGGAGGTTTCGCGGAATACGTCACGGCTCCGGGCCGCTATCTCATCCGCATCGATCCGAGTGTGAATCTGGAGGCCCAGTACCTGGCGCCTCTGGTGGATGCCGGGCTGACCCCTTTCCGCGGCATGAAGAAGCTGCAGGCCTCCGGAAGGCTCGGCGGAGGGCGTACCGTCATCGTCGCTGGGATCGGCGGGCTGGGCAGCTATGGCGTGCAGTACGCGAAACTGCTCGGCGGCGGAGCCACCGTGGTGGCGCTCACCCGCAGCGATGACAAGCTCGCCGTGGCCAAGGAGAACGGCGCTGACCACACCATCAACACCCGCGGGAAGACGACCGACCAGGTGCGGGCCGAGCTCGCGGAGCTGACCGGCCGGGGGGAGGCCGACGCCGCCCTGGACTGCTCCGGAGCTCCGGAGTCCCTCGCGCTCAACGCCTCGCTCCTTTCGGCCGAGGGAGCTCTGGTGTCGGTGGGTCTGATGGGCCAGCGCGTCGAATTCCCGATCTTCCCGTTCGTGTCCGGCGAGAGGACCTTCTCCGGATCCTTCTGGGGGAACCACAACGACCTCACCGAGGTCCTCGCATACGCCGGCGAAGGCCGGATCAAGCACACGGTGACGCCGGTCAAGCTCGACGACGTCAACGACAGGCTCGACGCTCTGGCCAGGGGCGACGTGATCGGGCGTCAGGTGCTCGTCTTCGACTGACGGACAGAACGCCCGGCCGGTGCCGAAGAGAATCTTCCACTTCCTGTCCACTGTTCGTGCATCGCTGTTTCGTCAGCCTTGGCGCGAGAAGGCGATGCGAAGGAGACCAGAATGACACTGATGAAGGCCGCAGTCGTTCCCGAGGCGAACGCGCCTTGGGAGCTGCGGGACGTGCCGATGCCTGAGACAGGGCCTCACCAGGTGCTCGTCAAGATCCATGCCTCGGGCATCTGCTACACCGACTCACTGCTCGCCAGAGACATCCTGTCCTACCGGCCGTTCCCGCTGATCACGGGACACGAGGGGGTCGGCGAGGTCGTCGCCGTGGGCGAGGGGGTCACCTCCCGTGAAGTCGGCGACCGGGTCGGCTTGCCGATCACGCAGAAGCCCTGTGGCAGGTGCGCGTTCTGCCGGGAGCGTCACGCGCCCAGCTTCGTCACCGCCAACAACTGCGTGGCGCCCGTGCTGACGGGCGTCAATGTGGACGGCGCCCAGGCCGAGTACATCGCCGCCGACGCCGACGGCACGATCCTGCTGCCCGACGGCATCTCCTACGAGTTCGCCGCGCCCACGGTGTGCGCCGGCTACACAGTGTGGGCCGCGCTCCGCCGTGCCGACGCCAAGCCGGGCGCGCGCGTCGCCGTGCTGGGTATCGGTGGTGTCGGGCACCTTGGGGTCCAGTTCGCGAAGGCGGCGGGTTACCACGTCATCGCGATCACCCACTCTCCGGAGAAGCACGACCTGGCAAGGGAACTCGGCGCTGATGACGTCGTGTCCGACGGCGCGGGGCTGAAGGCGGCAGGCGGCGCGGACGTCCTGCTGCACACCGCTCCGACGCACGCCCCCGCGATCGACGCCCTTCAGGGGTTGCGCCCGTGGGGGAAGATCGTCCTGATGGGCATCTCGGCCGACGACGGGTTCCCGCTGCCGGCTCTCACCTTGACGAGCCACAGCTATCAGGTCATCGGCTCGGCGCACAACGGTCCTGAGTACCTGACCGAAGCACTGAAGATCGTCGCACGCGGCGACGTGAAGCCGATGATCGAAGTGTTTCCGAAGGAGAAGGTCGGCGACGCCTATCAGAAGCTGCTGGATGGCGAGCTCCGGTTCCGGGCCGTGGTCCAGTACTGACGGGGCCGCGGCGGCGCGTGGGCCCGCGCGCCGCCGCGGTGGGTGTCAGGCGTCTCGCCAGTGCTGGAAGCTTGCCGCCTGGCCCACGAGCCGGTTCCCGTCGACCAGGTTCCACATCGTCACGTCCTCGATCCAGAACCGGCGGCCGGACTTGGCGATGCGCTGTCCCCGATAGCCTGTCGCGAAGCCGCCGCGGTGCACGGCGTCCAGAAGGTGCTGGCGGTCCTCCTGCCGGTCCGGCTCAGCTGAGAGCCGGGAGGGCAGGCCGATGAATTCCGCCCAGTCGTAGCCGAAGCATCGCTGGGCGGTGAGGTTGGCGTAGGTGAAGCGGGGGTCGTCTGCCGCGTCGTGCGCCAGTACGCCGAAGGGCGCGTCCTCGTACAGCCAGTGGGCGGTGGCGTGGGGACCGCCCAGAGGAGTGCCGACGAAGCGCAGGTGGCAGCTCGCCAGCAGATCGAAAAAATCGGAAGTCACGCAGTAGCCCCATTCTCTGTCTTCGCTCCTCAGCCGGAGCAGGCCCGGGGCTCGTACGTCGGCGGAGCCATGCCAGGACAGGGTGCCTCGTACCGCGTCCGGGCATGGCCGGCCCGCTGCGGGCCTGAGATTTACCAGCGGCTGCCGTCGTGGAGTTGGCCACGGACCGCGCCGTCGGGGAACTCGGCGGTGTGCAGGTTGGCGTACCAGTTCTTGGGATTCCTCCTGATGTCCTTGAGCAGGCTGCTCCTGACACGCACGGAGCCGGAGGCGAACTTGCCGCGAATGTCGCCCCTGGACAGCAGGTCGATGACGACGGGACCGTTCGTGCCCGTCTTGCCCCGGTGGATGTGGAAGGCGGTGGGCCTGCCGGTCTTCCGCCACTCGACGAAGTAGTACAGACGGGTGCCGCTGATGCGGAACTTGGCGACCGCCACCCCGTTCGGGTCGTCGACCTTCTTGCCTCGTTCGCGCACCTCGTTCCTGCCGAGGAGCCCGGCGGCCAAGTAGTACTTCCTGGCCGTGGTGCTCGTGTGACCGTGCTCGGTGGAGACCGTGACCACTGTGGCCGGCTGGGACGCGGCGGACGCCGGGGTGGCCATCACCGTGCCGGCGCCCACCACGGCGAGCGCTCCTGTCACGGCCGCGCCTTTGAGGAGGCGCTGCCACGTGATTCGTCCGTTGCTCATCATTGATCTTCTTTCCTGGCATTCTCTGGTGGCATGTTTTGCCACTCGCAGACAGTAATAGTGACGATAGTCGGTGTTCTGCGTAAAAATTCACATAAGCCCTTGTGATTAAGCTCATATGGCTTTGCGCAAGAAGCTCGACGAGAGGGGCGTAGCGTGCAGGAATTCAGTAAAAATTCACTAGTCGCCACCGTGTTATCGCACGTCGCAGGCCGTTACGGATAAATGCATCGCTCGAAAGAGGCGCAGTCTGAGGGGAATCCAGTGTATTTTCACTATTTCTCAACCGGTCGACTAACATCAAGGGTGCCGTACGTGTCCGGCGCCGGGACGGTTCGTGATCGCGGGGGGCCATCATGACGACTTCGGAGATTGAGCATCGGGTGAGCTCGGCGGATCTCGTTGCGGCGCTGACCACGCGTACGACCAGGATCGGTGGCAACGACGGCGGCTGGCCCGGCCTGACGCTCTACCGCTACATCGAGCCGACGGCGCCCGCCTGGGAGGAGATCCAGTCACTGTCGCTCGGGATCGTCGCGCAGGGCAGCAAGGCGGTGATCGTCGAAGACGAGCGATACGTCTACGACCCGTTCCATTACTTGGTCCTCAGCAGCAACCTGCACTTCCAGGCCGAGGTCCTGCAGGCTGATGCCGAGCAGCCGTTCCTGTCCTTCGTGCTGGAGATCGATCCCACGCTGGTGCGCAAGGTCTCCACCGACATGCTCGGCCGGCGGGCGGGCTCCTTCGGCGCGGCTACGGAGGAGCAGGGCGAGACTGCTTCGTGCGTCGTCTCCCCGCTCGACCCGGAGCTCATGGCGGCGGTCCTGCGGTTCCTGCACTCGCTCGACAGCGACGCAGACCGGCGGGTGCTGGCGCCGATGTGCGTCGAGGAGATGGTCTACCGCGTGCTGCGCCGCGAGCAGTTCTCCCGGATGCTGCACATCGCGGCCAGGCAGACCGCGCACACCCCGATCTCTGCCGCGCTCGCGTTCGCGCGGGCGCACTACGCGGAGCCCTTGACGGTCAGCGACCTGGCCAGGCAGGTGGCCTTGAGCCCGTCCGCGTTCTCGGCCTCCTTCCGGGAGATGACCGGGCGCACGCCGTACCAGTTCCTCAAGGAGTACCGGCTCGACCGGGCCCGCGAACTGCTGCTCGACCGCGGGATGACGGTCGCCGAGGTGAGCCGTCACGTGGGCTACGCCAGCGTCTCGCACTTCATCAAGGAGTTCCGCAACCGCTTCGGCGTGACACCGAGGGCGTACGTCGACGCGTACCTGGTGGAAGCCGAGTTGCGCAGAAGGCAATCGGACCTCGAATGAGGCGCCGACGGGTCGCCGGAAACGGGCACTGATCCAGGAGGATCGCAGTACCCACCGGCTTCGCGGCCAGCTTGACTGAACAGTCTCTGTGAGCTGACCCGACATCCAAGGTGGTACCCGCGTGGCTTCCCCCATCCCTCCCATCGGCAGCGGCGGCGAGGATCGGTCGGATGTCGGCAACGGCCTGCACTTCCAGATTCTTGGCCCGCTGCGGCTCTGGCGGGATGGTCTCGAGCTGGACCCCGGCCCACGGCAGCAGGCCTTCTTGCTGGCTCTTCTCCTAGCCAGAGAAGGACGGCCGATCAGCACCGACGAGTTGATCGATGTCATCTGGGACGATGACCCGCCGGCCAGCGCACTCAACGTCATTCACAAATACGTCGGTTCGCTGCGCCGGCTGCTGGAGCCCGCGCTCTCGGTGCGGGACTCCGGCTCGTACCTGCATCGGCGTGGCAACGGCTATCTGTTCACGGCAGCAGCCGGGACACTGGATCTGGTCGTCTTCCAGGACCTCGTCGAGACCGCTGGGGCGGCGCTGGCGAGGGAGCAGCACGAGATGGCTCTCGACTGTTATGTGCGGGCGCTGGAGCTGTGGCAGGGCTCGGCGGGCGACGGGCTGCGCCAGGGACCGACCCCGACGCCGATATTCGCCATGCTGGACGGCCGGTACTTCGATGCCTGCACGGTCGCGGCCAAGCTCGCGATGTCGCTGGGACAGCCGGAGCGGGTGCTGCCCTCCCTGCGTCTGGCCGCCAGGATGGCGCCCCTGCACGAGCCGGTGCAGGCGAGCCTCATCTCCGTCCTGGGCGCTACCGGGCGGCAGGTCGAGGCACTGGCGGTGTTCCGCGCGGTCCGCACCCGCCTCGCCGACGACCTCGGCATCGACCCGGACCAGGCCCTGGCCGCCGCGCACCGCCGGGTGCTGAACCAGCACCTGGCGGCGGCCGAAGCGGCGGTCGCAGATCCGCCGGTCGGCGAGGCGCGAGTCACGGCAGGATCCGGGACACCGTTGGGGAGCGCCCTGGTCGGCAGAGCCGAAGAACTGACTCTACTGCGGCAGGCGATCGAGCCGGCGTTCGCGAACGGCAGCGGAGTCGTCGTCCTGGAAGGCGAGCCGGGAATCGGCAAAACCCGCCTGCTCCAAGAGCTCACCGCCGAGGCGGCTCGGCGCGACGCTGCGGTCGTCTGGGGTCACTGCCTGCTTGACGAAGGAACACCGTCGATGTGGCCATGGATCCAGGTCATCGGTGCGGTGATGGCTGAGTTACCCGACGCGGAGCGGAAAAGGTGGCTCGGCGGCGAACTCGGCGGCCTCCTGCACCCGAACGGCGACGCGCTCGACGAGTCGGTGGCCTCCGACAGCGGTGCCCGGTTCCGCCTCTTCGAGGCGGCCGTCGCTGTCATCGGCCAGGCCGCGGCGCAACGGCCCCTGGTCCTCGTGATCGACGATCTCCAGTGGGCGGACATCGCATCGCTGCACCTGTTCACCCACCTGGCGGCCCGGCTGCCAAGTGGAACCGTGGTCATCGGAGGGCTGCGTGACCGGGCGCCCACACCCGGATCAGCGCTGGCGCGCACCCTTGCCGCGGCGAGCCGGGTGCCCTGCCACTACCGTGTCCGGCTCGCTCCTCTCGGCTTGGCCGAGGCGGCCGAGCTGGTCCGCCGCGAGATCGGCCAGGACCCGAACCCGGGTGCCATGCGTGATATCCACACGCGGACCGCCGGCAACCCGTTCTTTCTGCGGGAGATGGCCCGGCTGCTGGCCGACGGTGGCGTGCTCACCGAGGACGCCGTGGCACGCGCGGGAGTCCCTGTCACCGTGCTGGACGTCGTCCGTGACCAGATGGCCGTACTCGACGACCGAGCCAGGGATCTGCTGCAGATCGCCGCGTTGATCGGCAGGGACGTGGATCTCAGCCTCCTCGCCGGCGTCGCCGGCCTCGACGTGCAGACCTGCCTTGACCGCCTGGATCCCGTGGAAGCGCTCGGCCTGCTCGGACCCTCGCCCGATGACCCGTTCTCGTTCCGGTTCTCGCACGACCTGGTCCGTGAGTCGATCTCCGAGACCACGCCGCCGAGCCGGTCAGTCCGGCTGCACCTGCGCGTCGCCGACGCGCTCGCGCGCGCCGACTCCCGCAGCGGCCCCGTCGCCGAGCGCATCGCCCACCACCTGTGGTCCGCCGGCCCGCTCCCCGATCCGCGCAGGACCGCGACGGCGCTGGTGCGCGCTGGCCGTCACGCGGCGGCCAAATCCGCGCTCGAGTCCGCCGAGCGGCAATTGCGATCGGCCGTCCAGGTGGCGCGGACGGCGAATCTCGCCGAGCTGGAGCTGTCCGCCCTGTCCCAGCTGATCGCGGTCGTAGGCATGCGCGTGATGTACGGCACCTCGGCCGTGGACCTCCTGGAGCGCGCGGAGCACCTGGCCCGTGGCCTCGGTGAGGAGCTCAACGCCACCGTCTTTCTCTACTCTCGCTGGATGGCGCACGCGCAAGGCCTTGAACAGGACCGCAGCGCGCAACTGGCACGCCGATTGCTACAGCAGGGCGAGACCTCCTCAACGCCGCTCGTCCGCGCGTACGGCCGACAGGCATGGGGGCTCCAATGCTTCAGCGACGGGAACATGAGTGAGGCCTTCCGCCACTTGAGCGAGGCGAGCCAATGTCTGCTGACCCGCGTCGTCGAGCACGAGGAGGATCCCGTCTGGTACGACCAGAAACTGCTGATGATCGGTATGCTCGCGGAGGCGACCGCAATGCACGACGATGTCGGGCGCGCGCGATCCTTGCTTGACCGGCTGGAGGCCGCCGGCGACGATCCCTTCACCACGACGGTCTGGGCCGCCCATACGGCGCGGACGGAAGCCGCGATCGGTGACCCGGTCCGGGCCCTGCGCGCGGCGGAACGTGGGATTGCCGCCGACCCCGACTTCTCCTTCGTCTTCCTCGGCACCTATCAGCGCCTGGTCCGGTACTGGGCGCTGGCCATGACCGGCAGGGATCCAGTCGGTGCCGCGGAGCGGGCCGAGCGGCTCATCGCCACCAACCTCCTCGATCCGCCACGTGCCAGCGTCTCGATGTTCTTCGGGCTTCTGTGCGAGATGTGGCTGGCCGCCGGAGCGCTCGACAGGGCCGCCACGGCCCTCGACCGGGCCGATGCCTGCCTCGATCTCTACGATCAACGCTACCCGGAAGGGCTGCTGCTCCTGCTGCGGGCACGCCTGCTGCTGGAAACGGGGGAGCCCTTCGACGCGGTCAAAGCCGCCGCCGAAAAGTGCCGCACGCTGTCTCGCGAACGCGGGACCCACCTGTTCGCACAGCGCGCCGAGCAGTTCCTGGCCACGCTGGACCACAACCAACCGGCCGTTCCCTGATCAACGTCGGTGGAGCAGGGGAGGGCCCTGTCGAAGTTGAAGACGAGGGAACTGATCGTGAAGTCGCCGTGCACCGATAGTCAACTCCCCGAATCTACGCTGATCAACCACTGCTGAATGGCTCCGGACCCATGACCTCCATCCGCGGTACGCCGCGCGCTGAATCCACGCTTCCCCACTGAGGACGGGATCTTGCATCACCACGCATACCAAGGCCAGTGCACCGCCGAAGAGAGCCGGCACACCTCGGCGAAGTCGCTCATTCGCAACCCGAAGCTGGCGCTGTTCGCGCTGGCGCTGGGCACGTTCGCGATCGGCACCGGCGAGTTCGGCAGCAACGGCATCATCCAGCTCTTCGCCTCCGACCTGGAGGTGTCGATTCCGGTCGCGACGTACGCGATCACCGCGTACGCCTTCGGGGTGATGATCGGCTCGCCGGCGATCACCCTGCTCGCCGCCCGGGTCAACCGGCGCACCCTGCTGCTCGGCCTGATCGTGCTCTTCCTGGCCGGCAACGCGCTGTCCGCGCTGGCCCCGAACCTCGCGCTGCTCATCGTCTTCCGGTTCGTCGCCGGCAGCGTGCAGGGCGCATTCTTCGGCGCCGGAGCCGTTGTTGCGGCCTACGTGTACGGCCCCGGCAAGGGCGGCAAGGCGTTCGCCACCGTCATGGGCGGCCTCACCGTCGCCACCGTCGTCGGGTCGCCGCTGGGCACGTTCGTCGGCCAGAGTGCCGGCTGGCGCACCATGTACTGGGCAGTGGTCGCCATCGGCCTGGCCGCCGGGGCGGCCCTGGTGGCCTGGCTGCCGCGCACCGATGACCTGCGCGGCGGCTCCATCACCGGCGAGCTGGCGGCCCTGCGCCGGGTCAATGTCTGGCTGATGGTCGCCGTCGCAGCGTTCGGCATCTCCAGCATCTTCGCCGTCTACACCTTCATCGGCCCGTTCATCACCGACGCCGCACTGCGGGACGCCTCACTCATCCCCATCGCGCTCGCCATCTTCGGCCTCGGCATGGCAGCCGGCAACCACCTCGGTGGCAGCGTCGCCGACCGGTACGTCAACCGCGGCCTGACCTGGGGATACGGCGGAGTCCTCGTGCTTCTGGCGCTGATCGGCGTGGCCGGCGACAACCTGGCCGTCCTGCTGCCCTGCCTGTTCGGCGTCGGCGCGACCATGATGTTCGCGATCCCCACCATCCAGGTCCGGCTCACCGCCTTCGCCCCGGACGCCCCGGCCCTGATGGGCGCGCTCAACCTGGCCGCACTCAACCTGGCCAACTCGCTGGGCGCGATCGGCGGCGCCATCACCCTGGACGTCGGTTGGGGCACCCTGTCCACCGTCTGGGCCGGCTTCGCCCTCACCACCGCCGGCCTGCTCCTGTACGTCGTGACCATCGGCCGGGCGAAGCCGGCGCCCGTACCCCGGCCGGGCAACCCGGCACCCCGGCAGGAGATGCGGGCCGATCCAGCGTGACGGCGTGATCTCCTCCGCACCCATTCCACTGATCGTATTCGCGGATCACCCGTCTGATCAGCACAAGCATCTCCACCCCCGTTGTCGTCTTCTGGCCGGCAACCAATCACCCGAGGAGCTCATATGCCCGCGCTCGACGGCACCTGCCGAGCTACGCTGACCGCGCTGTGCGACACGTTCTTTCCAGCGGCACCGCACGCTGACGACCCAGATCCCTTCTGGTCCCGAACCGCGTCCAGCTTCGGTGTCGACGCCGCCGTCGCGCAGCTGCTCGACGCCCTTCCGGACGATCAGCGCAACGCGCTCGCAGGCTTGGTGGACGCATTCACCGCCACCGGCTTCGCTTCCCTTCCGGTTACGGCCCGTGAGGAAGCAGTGGCCGCCGTCGCGCAGTCGTCGTCCCAGGCGGCGGGCGGCGTCGCCGCGCTGCGGCGGATGACCTACCTGCTGGCCTACAGCCTGGTTGATGCCGACAACCGGAACCCCAACTGGCCGGCGCTGGGCTACCCCGGCCCGCTCTCGCCCCCTCCGCGCAAACGACCGTCGGCCCTGATCACCGAACCGGCCGGCGACCGCATCGACCTGGAGGCCGACGTGGTCGTGGTGGGCTCCGGCGCCGGAGGGTCCGTGGTAGCCGCCGAGCTCGCACAGCACGGCGCCCGCGTAGTTGTTCTGGAAGCCAACGCCCATCACGACGAAGCCGACTTCGACCAGACCGAACTACACGCGTACAACAACCTGTTCTGGCGCGGCGGACCGCAGCCAACGGCCGACGCGAACGTCACCCTCCTGGCAGGCTCCACGGTCGGCGGCGGCACCGTCATCAACTGGGCCGACTGCCTGCACACCCCGGCCGCGGTCCGGCAAGAATGGGCCGACAGGTTCGGCCTCAAGGACCTGACCTCACAATCCTTCGACGCGCACCTCGACGCGGTGTGGACGCGCCTTTCAGTCAACGACCGGAACTCCGACTACAACACGCCCCACCAGCTGATCGCCGAGGCGGCCACGGCACTCGGCTGGCATTTCGACCGGGTGTTCCGCAATTCCGACCAATCCACGTACGACATGACATCGGTCGGCTACATCGGCTTCGGCGACCAGACCGGATCCAAACAGTCCACGATGCTGACCTATCTTCCTGATGCCGTAGCGGCTGGCGCGACGGTGATCGCCCGCTGCACGGTGGATCGGGTGCTCGTCGAGAACGGCTCCGCACGAGGCGTACAGGGCACCTATCGCTCGTCCGACGGCCATGTGCTGCCGGTGACCGTGGAGGCTCCGCACGTGGTGGTGGCAGCAGGGGCTCTGGAATCACCTGCGCTGCTGCTCCGGTCCGGGATCGGCGGTCCGGCAGCCGGGCAACACCTCCGGATCCACCCGTCGCTCGTCACGGTCGGAATACACGACCGGGACACGGAACCCTGGATCGGCGCTCCTCAGGCGCTGGTGATGGACAATTTCGCGGATGGCCCGGACGGCTACGGCTTCCTTATCGAGCTCATCCAGTTCATGCCAGGACTGATCGCGGCCGCGCTTCCGGCCGACTCCGGCGCCGCGCACAAGCAGGAGATGAGCGAACTCCGCCGTGGCGTCCCCTTGGTGACGCTCGTACGGGACCACGGCGGGGGCCGGGTGACGATCGGCGACGACGGCGCCGCCGTCGTGGAATACACACTCACCGACCCGGTCGACGTGCGCAACACACGGGAGGCGATCCGGGCAATGGTGCAGTTGCACGTCGCATCGGGCGCCCGGCGGATCATCCCGTTCGCCACGGGAGCACCGCAGTGGCACGCGGGCGACGACGTTGACTCCTACGTGGAGAGCCTCACGGCGATTCCGCTGGCAGCAGGTGGTTGGGGTATCACGTCCGCCCACCAGATGGGCACCTGCCGGATGGGTGACGACCCGGCCACCTCGGTCGCCAATCCGCGTGGGGAACTGCACGACGTCAGGGGCGTCTGGATCGGTGACGCCTCGGCGTTCCCCACCCCGAGCGGCGTGAATCCGATGATCACGATCATGGCGCTTGCCCGGCGCACCGCTGCTCATCTGCGCGAGTCGCTGGGGTACGCAGCGACGTAGTGCTTGGCGCCTGCGCGCCTTCTCCTGGCCTCGGCGATTCACGCGGCTGATTCGAGCTCTGCCTGCAAGGGCTGATGTCACCCGGCAAGAGGTACATGACCGGGGCGGGTGCTCTCCGATGCGGGCGTGATGATCGCCTATAGGGACCCTGCGGGGGCTGGCCCACGGGCATCGGGGTTCCGGGCCAAGCTTCACCGGCGGGCGGCGGGCCTGCCGCCGTTTCGATGGCATGATCTAGATCATCCTCGGAACCCGGAGGATGTGACCTGTCAGTCGGCGGCCGGTGGGTCGCCCAAGGTGGCCAGGAACTCCTCCGCACGCTGTGCGAACAAGGAGGTGCCACGTTCGGCGGACACCGTACGGGATCTGTCGGCGACCGCCCTGACCTCGGCGACGGGTTTCCCTCTCGCGTGCAGCAGCCGTGCCCGTAGCAGCAGGAGCAAGCCCTCTGCGAAGCGTTCATCGTACAGATCGAGGCAGGCCTCGGCCCGGTCGAGGGCCGTGGCGGCCTTATCGAGCACCCCGGCGACCAGCCACATCTCACAGAGATATCCGGTGAAGATCGAGACACTCGCCCGCTGCGGATTGAGGAGGTTGGTGGCGACCAGCCGCTCGGCCTGCTCCGCAGCGCCGGCCGGATCCTGGCCGGTCTTGGCGAGCGCCCAATACCGGATCAGCCGTTGGTAGGTGCCGAGGAAGACGAAGGAGAAGTCGGGGTCGGCGGCGATCCCACGTTCCGCCGCGTGCAGGGCTCGGACCGGGTCACCGATTGACGCCTCCGTCCGCGTCGTGTGGGCGGCCCACACCGTGACCGTGAACGGGTCGTCGCCGGCGGCCTCCAGGACGTCGAGCAACGATCGCGCGCCGTCGATGTCCCCGCGCATCGCGGTCGTCTCCGCGAGCTTCCCGATCATCAGCAGTTTCAGGTCGTACCAGACGGGATCCTCCTCGCGCCGGCCCCCGCGGGTCATCAGGATGCGGCCCGCCTCGCTCAGGCAACGGAACGCCTCCTCCATGTCTCCATCGGAGAATTGCTGCAGTCCCCATGTCTGCAGGCCGTACGCGCGCACGAGCGGATCGGAGGATGTTTCGCCCTGTTCCAGCATCCGTCGCGCCAGCGGTCTGCTGCGATCTCCCTCGAGGCCTTGCGCATGCGCCGCCCAGCGGGAGTAGAGGAAGACGGTGGCATCGAGTTCCCGCTCAAGGCTTCTGGCCAGTTGCTCCGCTCGTTCCAGCAGATCGACCGCCGAGGTGCCTGCGTGCATCGTCAGCATCCCCCTGATCGCGATCAGCTGGGACAGGGTGGACAACTCCAGCTCGGCCAGGCTCGCCGCCCGCGCGACCTGCACGGCGGTCCGCAACTGCCGCTCGGCGGCCTCGAACGCGAACTTGGTCGCGGCGCGGCGGCCCGCGCGTACCAGCGCCGCCACGGTCCTACTCGGATCGGCGAGCGGGCCGGCAGACCACAGATGGTGAGCGGCTCGCTCGGCGGCATGGTCGCCGAGCGACCCGGTGCGCTCAAGCACGTCGGCGATGCGTAGGTGCAGCCGGGGTGTGCGCGACTGCAGTGTCGTCCTCGCGACTGTTTCGCGGACCAGGTCGTGCGAGAAGCGAAAGGAAGACGGGTTTCCGGGTGCGGGTTCGAGCAGGCCAAGCGCTGCCACAGGCTCCAGATGGTCAAGAGAGGCCTGGATGTCAAAGCCGGATACCTCGGCAAGCAGGCGGAGGTCGATGTCGCGGCCGATGAGCGCGGCGAATTGCAGCAGCCTCCGGGCTCCTTCGTCGAGGCCGGCCATCCGGTCGCGCACCACGTCGAGCACGGTGGACGGCACCCCGGCCCGAGCTGAGGCCTCGTTCTCGCCGAGCATGCCGCCAGTGCTGCGGAGCAGCGACAGTTCGCGAACGAAGAACGGGTTGCCCGCGGTTCGGGCGTGGATGTCGCGGGCGGCGTCCGGGCTGGGCGTCTGGCCTGTCTCCTCGTGAACGAGTTCGGCCACCTCGGCCGGGCTGAGCGGGCCCAGATGGATGCGGCGCTGGCCGGAGACCCGGCTGACCGCGGCGAGCATCCGCGACAACTCCGTACCCGGCACGGGCGCACGGTCACGCAGTGCCCCGATGACCATCGCGCCGGTCGGCAACCGCGCTGCCAGGTGGCTGAACAACTGCAACGAGGTGACGTCGGCCCATTGCAGGTCGTCGATGACGAGCAGCACCGGCCGCAGCGCGGAGACCTCGCTGATGGCGCCCACGACCTGTTCGAACAGCCGGAACTGGGCACCGCCGTCCGGCAAGGCTAGTCCGGCGGCGCCTTGGTCGCCCGGGTCGAGCAGTTGGCCGAGTTCGGTGGCCAGCCATTTCTCCTGCGCTGTGGTGGGCAGCGCGCCCAGCACCATGCCGGCCGCCTGCACCCAGGGCCACATCGAGGGTGTGCCGTCGCCCTCCAGACAGCGGCCCCACACGACGAGCGCACCACGCCCTTCCGCTTCGGTGGCGCTCTCTTCCAGCAGGCGAGTCTTGCCCACCCCGGGCTCACCCTCGACGATGACCAGCCCTGTGCCGCCGGCCAGCGTAGTCTCGGCCGCCTGCCGAAGCACGGCGAGCTCTGCGACCCGACCGACCAGACCCACAGCGGGCGGCTTGGCAGATGCGAGAGTTCGTTGCCGAGGGGCGGATGGTTGCTTGGTGGACTGTCCGTCGGTCATCCGCACCGGCGAGGCTGGGGTGTTGTTCAGTACCCGCGGGCGCGCGGCCCGCAGCGCAGGGCCGGGATCGATGCCGAGCTCCTGGATAAGGCGGGTGTGGATCGTCTGATACGCCACCAGCGCCTGTGCCTGCTGCCCGGCTGCACCCAGGGTGGTGATCAGGCTGGCGTGCACAGGCTCGTGCATCGGCGCCATCGTGGCGGCCAGCTGCAACGGCGCCAGCACGCGCTCGGGCCGGCCGAGAGAGATGGCGAGTTCGGCGGCCGCCACACATGCGGTCAGGAACTCGTCGTCGAGCCCCGAGAAGATCGACATTGCGGCCGGGCCGTAGGCCAGGCCCTCGCCTGCGGAGCCGTGCCACAATCTCAGCGCCTCCACGTAGCGGTCCAGCGCCGCCTCATGCTGCTGCTGCGCGACGGCCTGTCCGGCGGCTTGGACGAACTCCCGAAAGACCGCCAGATCCAGCATGCCGGTGCTGGCCTCGAACAGGTAGCCGTTACTGCGGCGCCGCAGGTAGGAGCCGCTGCCGCGGACCGGCAGTGTGGGCTCCAGGAGGCGCCGCAGCGTGCCGACGTACTTGTGGATGACGTTGACCGCGCTGGCGGGAGCGTCATCGTCCCAGATCAGATCGACCAGCTCGGCCGTGCTGATCAGCTGCCCTTCCCGGGCCAGCAGCAGCGCGAGGAGATAGGCCTGCTGCCGTGGACCCGCATCCAGTTCCTCATCGCCACGCCACAGCCGCAACGGACCGAGAATCTGCAGCCGCAGTCCGCTGTTGGCTACCGATCCGGCTTCGCCACCCGCTGGATGACTTGGCACAGTCACGCCGGTTCGACCTCCTGGACTGCTGGGACAGCATAGGTGGCGAATATTGTGCCATAGGGTCTGATCTGGAGTTTTGCCGCGTTCGATGGCTCGGCTCCGGCAGGATGGCTCTGCGGCTGTGTATTTGATCGTCTTACGGGCGCTCGGTTGGTGTCCCCAGTGACCGTGATGGCGGGACACCGACCTACAGGCCCTGACCGACCGCCTCGCCGGACCGCTGTTCACCCGGCCCGAATCGCGCCGTCTTCGGTGGCCTGGTCCGCGCGCTACTCAGCGACGCGCCCCGGAAGAACTCCTGGCGGCTGTCCGACCACATCGGCCGTCGGGCGAAAGGTGAGTGACTGCGGTCACGGATCACCCTTCTCATCGCGGGCAGAATTGAACGTCGTGACGCGGGCGCGCCGGTCCGCATGTGGCGGACCGGCGCACCGGTCTTTCGTCGTGCCCGGATCACCTCATGAGAGAGGGCCGATCACTGGAAATCGCATCCAGGGTTGGGCGCGTCGACCGATAGCGGGGAGCCGGTCGGCAGGACGTAGAGGACCTCCAGCACCACCGGAGTGGAGCCGCGGTTGATGCCGATGTGCACGTGGTCGGCGCCGCTCGGCTCCTGGATGAGGCTGCCGCGCGGATAGACCCCGTCGGACTCGCACGTCGAGTCGAAGTGGCTCAGCGTGCCCTTCTTGATCCGGCCGTAGAGGGTGCCGTCATGGTAGTGCCACCCGGTGGCCTGACCTGCCGGGATCGTGATCTCGCGCAGGATGTAGTCGGTGTCGCCGACCGTCTTCTGAGCGATGATCGTGCCGACCACGCCGGGTCCTGACGGCGTCGCCTGCGCGGGCGTGCTCAGAACCAGCATCGCGCCGGCCGCCACCGTGGCCACGGCACCGATCGCCTTCCGTTCGGTGAACAAGGGGGATTCCTTTCGTTGTTTCGATCAACATGACGGCCCGGGAGAACACGTAGAAACTGGCCGGGCCGACGCTTCACATCGCCTGAGATCAGGCGGTTTCGGTGATCGGGCGGTCGACCCACGGCATCAGGTCGCGCAGCTTCTTCCCGGTCACCTCGATCGCGTGGGCGGCGCCCTCCTCGCGGTGCTTGGCGAGCATCGGCCCGCCGGCGTCGTCGTCCGCGATGAGCTTCTCGGTGAAGGCGCCCGAGCGGATCTCCGAGAGGATGTTCCTCATCTCCTCCTTGACCCGGCCGTCGATCACCCGCGGGCCGCTGACGTAGTCACCGAACTCGGCGGTGTCCGAGATGCTGTAGCGCAGCCGGGAGATGCCGCCCTCGTACATCAGGTTCACGATCAGGTTGAGCTCGTGCAGGCACTCGATGTACGCGATCTCCGGGGTGTACCCGGCCTCGGTGAGCACCTCGAATCCCGTCCGCACCAGCGCGGACAAGCCGCCGGCCAGCACCGCCTGCTCGCCGAAGAGATCGGTCTCGGTCTCCTCGGTGAACGTCGTCTCGATAACGCCGGCCCGCGTGCCGCCGATCGCCTTCGCGTACGACAGCGCGAGCGCCAGGCCCTCGCCGGCCGGGTCCTGCTCCACGGCCACCAGACACGGCACACCCTCACCGTCCACGTATCGGCGGCGGACCAGGTGACCCGGACCCTTCGGCGCCACCATCGCCACCGTCACGCTTGACGGCGGCTTGATCAGCTCGAACCGGATGTTCAGCCCGTGCCCGAAGAACAGCGCCTTGCCGGCGGTCAGGTTCGGGGCGATCGACTCGGTGTAGATCCTGCGCTGCGCGGTGTCCGGCGCCAGCACCATGATCACGTCGGCCCAGGCCGACGCCTCGGCCGGCGTCCACACCTGCAGGCCCCGCCCCTCGGCCTTGACCCGGCTCTTCGAGTCCTCCTTCAGGCCAACCACCACGTCGACGCTCGAGTCGCGCAGCGACAGCGAGTGCGCATGGCCCTGGCTGCCGTACCCGATGACCGCGACCTTGAGTCCCTGAATGATGGACAGGTCGGCGTCGTCGTCGTAGAAGACCTCCGCGGACATGGGTTCCCCCGGTTCCTGCTCAGTTGAGGTTCCTAGTCGCCGAAGGCGAAGAGGCGATAATGGGAAACGGTCTCGAAGCCGATCCGTCGGTAAACCGGCTCGCCCTCACTGCTCGACTGCAAGGTGGCGATGCGTCTTCCGGAGTTCCGGGCGATACGCAGCGCGTCGAGGGTCAGGGCGGTGGCGATGCCACGGCGGCGGTGATCGGGGTGGGCGGCGATGCAGTAGAGCGCGGCGACGTCGGTGCCGAGCGACAGTGTGCAGGTGCCCACCATGTGGTCGTCGATGATCGCGGCCCGGCGGACCACATCGAGGTATCCGGATCCGATCTCACGCTCCGTGACCAGGTCGAGGTCGGTCGTGATGTCCAGCGGCCCGGCATACGTGGCGACGTACTCGGCCGTCTCCGCCGCGTCGGTGACCGTGCGGAGTCTCAGGTCGCCCGGCGCCTCGAACGTTACGGTGCGATCGAGGTCCAGCGCCATGATCGGCAGAGTCGCGATCTCCTCAGCGCCACGCGCCATGAGCCCCTCCGCGGTGCCCTCGTCGCTGTCCGCGCCGACCCACCAGGCCCACACCGAGCCGTCAAGCCGCTGCCTCGCCACCGCCACCGCATCGTCGAGCGGCATATCGCGGACCCGTAGAACCCCGTTCATCAGAGGATGCGCGACACCTGTGCGGTAGATCGGCAGGTCGGTACCGGGATCGTCGGCACCCCCGGCACCTGCCAGGCCGGTCCAGTACCAGCGATTGGCCGCGAGCTGTGGCTGCAGGTCGCGGATGGAAAGTGGCTTCAGCATGGCTGCGACGATAAGAGGACGCTGTTGACGCTTACTTCTTTTCGCCTGGATTGTGCGATTCACAGACTTCGCCGGAGCGCCCGGGTTTTGGCATCCCGGAACCGACCTGCGTAGCCTGCGTACGAGCGAACGTTTCGAACGGGCAGCTTCCCGCTCGAGCAGCTGGCGCCTACCTCCACCGGCGCGGGAACAGCAACCTGTACACCGTCGGCCGCAGCACGCTCGACCCCATCGCCTTCCACGAGCTTGTCGCTACGGCCAAAACCAAAACCTGGCCCGGGCAGACCGGCACCGTGACGTATTCAACTCTGTCGTGATCATCTGGTAGCCCATCGCGGAAAAAGACGTAGCGCCGTTCATCACCTGCGTGATCGCACTGGACAGTTTGTGGATGCGCCTTCAGAGGGTAGATGCTCGTCAATAAACAATGCGTCCACTCCTGATACCTAGCCTTCCGGCATGGACCAGGACGTTCTCACCGATGAGCAATTTCAGCGCCTCGCGCAGTACGGCGTTGAGGAGTGGGCGGAGCACGGTAGCCGTCTCTACTCCTCCGGCGACTCCTCCTACGACCTGATCCTGTTGCGCAGCGCTGCGGTGGAGGTCGTCCGTGACACCACGACGATCGACCCGGAGCACCTGATCTACCGGCGTGGCCCGGGCGACTTCCTCGGCGAGCTGAGCCTGCTGACCGGCCAGCAGGTCTTCGCGACCGCACGGGTGGTGCGTGCCGGGCGGGTCGTGCGGATCGGCACCGACACGCTGCGGCGCGTACTGTCCGAACAGGTCGACATCGCAGACGTGCTGATCGAGGCATTCCGGGCACGGCGCGAGATCCTGCGGTCGGCGGCCGGCAGCGCGCTGGAGATCGTGGGCCGGCCTGACATCGCCGAGACGCTGGAACTGCGGACCTACGCCACCCAGATGCTGCTGCCGCACTCGTGGCTGGACGCCACGACGGTGGCGGGCCGCGCGCTGATGAGGACGGTGCGGGTCGGCGACGACGACCTGCCGGCCGCCCTGGTGAACGGGTCGGTGCTGCGCAACGCGACGCCGGGCGCCGTCGCGGAGGCGGTCGGGCTGACCTACCGCGGTGGTGGGCGTACCCCTGATCTGGTCGTGGTCGGTGCCGGCCCGGCCGGCCTGGCCGCCGCGGTCTACGGAGCCTCGGAGGGCCTGGCGACCGTGCTGATCGACGGCACCGGGGTGGGTGGGCAGGCTGCCAAAAGCGCCCGCATCGAGAACTACCTCGGCTTCCCCAAGGGTGTCAGTGGTGAGGACCTGACGCGCCTGGCCATGATCCAGGCGCTCAAGTTCGGCGTGCAGATCTACACGCCGTGCGAGGTGGCCGGGCTGGACGTCAGTGATCAGAACCAGCCGGTCGTGGTGCTGCGTGACGGGTCCCGCATCGCGTCGCGCGCCGTGATCGCGGCGACCGGTGCGCACTACCGCCGCCTTGACCTCCCCCGCTGGGCCGAATTCGAGAAGGCGGGATGCATCAGGTACGCGGCGACGGAGCTCGACGTCCGGGGATACGAGTCGCTGCCCGTCACCGTGGTCGGCGGCGCGAACTCCGCCGGGCAGGCGGCGATGTCGCTGGCCACGCGCGGCGCCACCGTGACCCTGGTCGTGCGGTCTCCCGATCTCGGCGCGCGGATGTCGGCCTACCTCGTCCAGAGAATCCACGCTCACCCGCGGATCACGGTGCGCTGTTCCAGCCGTATCGGCGCGCTCGACGGGGACACGTCGCTGGCCGCCGTCGACGTACACGGTCCCGACTCGGCCCGCGAGGAGGTGCAGTGCCGGGGACTGTTCTGCTTCATCGGGGCCTCGCCGGAATCCGGCTGGATGACCGGTATCGACAAGGACCCGAAGGGCTTCGTGCTGACCGAGACGCGGGAGGCGCCGCTGCCGTTCCAGACCAGCGCCCACCGCGTGTTCGCCGTCGGCGATCTGCGGGCCGGCTCGATCAAGCGGGTGGCCACGGCCGTCGGGGAGGGAGCCAGCGCCGTCTCCTCGGTGCACGCCGTCCTGGCCGCAACCGTCACTGCCTGACGTGCGCGCTGATCGCGGACACGGAACGGCCGTCCCACGGCGGAGGCCGAACGGCTCATCACCACGATGCTGTTCAACCCTGCGCCTGCCCGCAATTCCATCCACGCAGCTCAAGCGGCGTGTGAGTACTCATGGAGGACGCCGTCGAGTCGGTCTCGTCGGCGGACATTCAAGCCGATGATTCACCCGGGTCGGTGATCAGATCCGGGACGGGACACAGTGGAGCCGCTTGGTAGAGGGCTTGATAGGCGCGGTGTCCGTTGTAGCAACGTTCATACTCCCGCAGGGCGTGCCGAAGATTGCGTTCGTTCCATACGAGGCAGCGGTCGAGAACTCGCGGCGGCACGACTGCACCCTTCGCTCCATGATGGAGATCACCCGCGGCATCCGAATGCCGGCGAGCACCTTCGTGACGCCCGCCTCGGCGAGAACCTCGTCCACGATGGCGGGAGATTCTGCGATCGACATGACCTCCCGGATTCACCGCCGAAGACTGTCACAGGACTGATCAACGAGTTCCACAGAGCCGCCTTACCACCCGGCAAACGCCCAGCTCAGCAGCAGTGTCCGCGTTTGGCACTGCACACGCGACGCCCCCTGGGCGAGCGTGATCGCGCACGCGTGGCTGCACATGTTCGGCGTGCCCAAGGGCCTGCGGGTTGTCCGGCTGGAGCGGCCCGCGTACGAGCCGCGGGGTGGGGTTCGTGCTGACCGGTACCGGCCCGGAGCCGATGATGGCCAGGCCGTGCTGGAAATCGCCCGGGAGTAGATCTCCGTGAGGTGCTGGACCGGATCACCGGTGAGCACCGGACGTAACCGATAGGTCGCGGCCCCTGGGCCGATCTCGATCCCGACAGGCGTTACGTGCCTCGTTTCTTCCGAGAACGCGCCGGTCGCGGCTTGGGCTCGGCTCGGACCACCACCTTGTCTCCAGGGCCCAGATCTTCGAGACGTGGGAACCGCTGAGCCCGCCACCCTCTCCACCATCGGGCGACAGGCCACGCCGGTGCGATTGTCTCGTCTCGCCATCGAGTCGGCTTGAACGAGCGGTACAGTTCACTTTCGGCGCCCTCAATCTGAGGCAAGGGCCCCTCGCGCATAAACGCCGCCTCCGGCACAGGGGGAACTCGCATACTTTGTGCAATATGACGAGAAGGCTTCTCGAAAGCCCACCGCGATGCGCTGGCGATGATCTCCCGATTAACTTCAGCCGTCTCCACACGGTCAAGGAACGGCGGCCCCAGCGGGCGCATCTCTGGATGGAAGAGAACCAGCAGATGAGCAGGGTTGAGAGGATACATGATGACGCCTGCCGACTCCACGCCGGCACGTTCGCTACGAGGGGCACCTGGTCCGCCAACAGTTATGGCCGGCTCGTCACAAGTGACAAGAATGGGCGGAGTGTCATAGACAACCCAATTGCGTTGGAGCAGGTATTCGCCGAGAACCGCTGCCATCTCGCCAGAACTCGCTATCAATGCTGCGTTCGTCTTCTCGACCCGGAGTCGGCCGTCGCGCAGATCGTCGAGGTATTCGCGATGCACTCCCACGATCTCAGAAGTTGGCTCGACTCCGTGCTTGCGTAGTTGTGCTTTGATGTCCTCGTCGGTGAACTTGGCGTACTGCAATCGATAGAAGTCGTTGAGTAGCTCCTGTTGTTCCGCACGAAATGCTGTGCCGCGAGTAATGCTGAAAGCCAGGTGCCAAGCGAACAAAGCGACGTGGTCGGGATCGAGTGACTTCACGTCATGATGTTTTATGAGCTCATCGATGGCGAACTTAGCATTTCCCTCAAGCTGGCCCAGCATTGTTTCGAACAACAGTGGCGGGACCTGGGCGCTATCGATGGCAGGGTGCTCGATGCGATAGAAATCGGTCTCCCGGGCGGCGCCTGCGGGGGAGCTGAGGTAACTGCGATGCTCATCCACCACGGTGACACGGATCTTGGCTTCCTCGGCCCATCGGTGTAGATAAGACGCCGGAACGAGATGGTGTTTTCTTTGCGGGTTCTTCTCCGCGTTCCGGGCCTGTTCTAGAAGGCGCCGGAATTCAAGGGGTTGTTTGTTTCGTTTGACCACAGGTGCCAGCGTATCGAGGCGGACTGACAGAGTGGCGCCATCTACGGAGCAGGTGGATTCCGCCAGGATGGCACATGCTCCGCAGCAGACGAGCCGCAGGCTGCATCGGTTGCCGGACCTTGCCGTCACGGGAGTGGAGTGTGCGCCAGGGCGGTGACACACAGCCATCGGAGAGGGCTCGGTCGTTGCCTGAAGCTGGCTTGCGGTATCGGCAAGGGTCCTGTCATATGTGGGACGCGTCTCTCCCGGCCGCTACGGCGGATCCCGAAGCCTCTCGGAGACCGGAAGTAAGCGTGTTCGCGAAGGGAAGGGTTGTTCGTCAGCCCAGCAACCGACCATGACGACCTTGACCGTCGAGGGAGACAGTTTCCTCGGCCGGGCGGTCTTGGTTAGTTCTTGGAATGATGATGTTGTGGGGTACGAACAGCGCCATCCAGCGTAGTCTGCGATCAGGAGGCGCATCGTGACAGATTTGGTTCTTCCAGCCGGCCTTCCGTTAGGCCCTTTTGAAGGGTCGCACATCCAGGTGTTTGCGGCCAAGGGAAAGAATTCGCGGCTGCACGCGTCGGAAACTTGTTCGCAGCTCCGTTCGTCCGACGTGCGGACGCTGGCCATCGGGCTGGAGCGGGCGACAGTCGAGCGGATGTGCCGGCAGTGCGCCATGTGGGGAGCGTGGGCGAGGCCGGGTAGCGCTTTGGGTATTTTCCTCGACCAGGTGGGTGGCCTCGGCCTTGCCTACCAGCTTTCGCACTACGCGTCTCCCGACGAGGACGATTTTCCAGCGGAAGAGGTGGTGGCCGCGGCGCGTCTCCTGCGGGCAGAGCAAGAAGACGACGAGGATAAGGACGAGGACGAAGACCGCTGGCAGGAGCGTTACGAGGCCCGGCAGATGCGGGACTCTCACCTGCCTGATCGGTTGTGGAGCGCGGCTAAGAGCCTTCATCAGGCATGGATGGTGATCGAGCGTTACCCATGGCTGGAGCCGTGGGCTCACGACGCTCTCGCTGACAAGGTCGCATACGTGGAAGGTCTTCGACGTGATCTGGCGCAGCTGATTGACCAAGAGGCGTTGTTGGAGGCATCCGCGGTATATGCGTTGCCTTCCTCCTCACTGTCAGCGGGTGACCCGGTGTACCGGGTGCTGGGAGACGAGCGAACCGCACGGCAAATCCTGGATGACATGCAGCGGGACTGGCGGAAAGCCGTCATCAGCGGTTGGGCGGGCTTTTCGGCATCTCGGTACTCCAGCCACGAGCGCGTTCGTCACGCACTGGGCCGGAAACGTAAGGGCGTCACCGAGGTGTACGCCGCGATCGATGTACTGGTGACCGGGTGGATCGATGAGGCCCGGCAGCAGATGGCGGCCTCTGCACCCGACCAAAGGCTCATCGTGCTGGCGATTCCCGCAGAGGACAGCGACCCGCATCGGCGGTCTCGGTATGGCGGGTGGGAAAGCCTGCTGTGGCCCTGGCAGTTGGGAGTGCTCTGCTGCCACGCCGTCGCCGTGGATTGGGCACGACGCCGTGCACTCGTACGGGTGCCAGATCTCGTTGCGCAGCGCCTGCTGGCGGAGGAAACCGACTTTGCGGTCGCCGAGTTGGAGGATCTCGGTCGTGGCTACGGTGATGTGCTCGCTGAGTGGATCGACGAGCACATGCCCAGGAGTGATGGCGTGCTGCTACCCGGGGTTCTTGACGATGGGCCGGTCGCGGAACGGCGTCCGCTCACGACGGCCGACATCGTGGCGTTACGCAGTGAACGCGACGATGAGGGTATCTACGTTGTGTTCTCGCCAAGCGGCGGGTTCGAGGCGGTGCCGCTGCAGGTGCTTGCCGAGCGATGCGCGAGTGGCTGGCGAGGCGCTCTGGTGGCAGGGGCGGATGACCTGCCGGCGGCGCTGATGACGCCATGGGTCGAGCAGGTGGCCGGCGCCGACACCGAAAGCTCTCCAGCAAGCTGGGCACGACCGGAACCTGGGGATGAAGATTTCGGGTTCAGGTTGTCCGCCCTGGCAGGGGAGAAGGCGTTGGAGGGGCCCTATGCCTTCGGATTTCAGTCCGCCGCCGACAGCCCGAGAGAAGCGTCGCGGTGCTTGGGCCTCCTGGCCATCGCCCGGGGCGTGCATGATCTGCGCACGTTGGCGCAGCGGTACGACCGTCAGGCGCTCCCGCCTGTGGTTTGGGAGGCATTGCTGGCTTTTGATCGTCTGGACCTGACTCCATTCCGGGCGACAGAGAGTAGACGGACAAGGACGCCTGGGCTGGGACTTCCGCTCGGTGTGCTGGCGTACGTACAGATCTATACGTCGAACAGCGACCCGGACTACGGCAAGGGACACGCTGCCTCCTGCCGTCATGTCCGCGACGGGAGCGTCGCGCTGCATCCGGAGGATGACCTGATCACGGCGGCAGATTTGATGGGGGGCCAATTCGACTGGTGCAGCAAGTGTGGTGGGTACGCGGTCCGCCGTCTGACGGATGTCCAGCTCGCTCACTATCGCGTGGCTCATCGACTGCAGCATATCAACGATGAGATCAGCTCCGGGATGGCCCATGGGCGAGCAGAGGCCGACGAAGTCACACGTCTTCTCGCGGAGTTCGGCGAAGAGCTCACGCGGTTGGCCGGTTGGGACCCCGATCCCACACAGCGGCTGTACCACGAGCAAGACCGTTGGCGCCAAGCCGTCCGCGGCGTGGAAGAAAACTTGCAGCGCCTCGTCAGACAGCGAGAGGCAGACTGCGCAGACGATGGCAGAGGACGGGTCCTCCCCATCAAATCGGGACGAAGAATCTCCGAGCGGAAGGAGTAGGAGCTACTGGTTGTAGGTGGTGTGGGTTTGAGGCATCCCTGGAGGATGCCGACCAGGCGGTTGCCGATCTGGCGCAGGGCGGCATTGTGGCTGATGTCGTGGGCTTTGAGCCGGTCGTAGTGGGCACGGATGGCCGGGTCGTGCAGGATCGCGGCGCCGGATTGCAGGGTGATCGGCGAGGTCCCGGCGTAGTTCTTGCGTGCCTGGCGCTGGTACAGCGGCCTTTCACGCCTCCGAACTCTGTGAGTACCCGGGTGCCGATGCCGGGCTGGCTGAGTACGATCTCAGCGGCCAGGTGCCGCCCAGATTGAGGCCTCGACCTGCGGCGGGCTTGTCGCGGTAGCCCATGAGCGCCGTGGTGATCTGGTGACGCTCAGCCTTGCCGCCGCCTGGGCGGAGGCCTTGGCCGGCAGGTTGAGCACGGGGTGCTCTCTGGGCGCTGGCTTCCCCGACAGCCGTCTCAACGCTCCGGCCGCAGGATGCGAGAAACGCCGCCACATCCGCCGGCTCCAAGCCCTCGGCTACAGCGTCACCGTCGAACCCGCCACCTGACCCGCATCATCACGAAAGGCCCGATCCTGCTGGCGTTCACTGCCGCCTGCCCACTGACCACCCGATTTCGGATCGGCTCTGAGCGATACGATCCGCGAGTGGGAGAATTCATCGGCTACGCGAGATGCTCAACCATCCTGCGAGATCTCACAGCCCCACGCGAGATCCTCCCTGCTCGCGGTGTCCCTGACGACCGGATCCACCTCGACAAGGGGTACACCACCGGGAAGTACACCATCCCCGAGCTGGTGAACGTGTTCCTCGTCGGCCGCGCCGCCGTCCGCCGTGGTCTGGACCGAGCCCCCAGTCGGCTCGACGAAAAGCTCGAACATGTGGAAGCGAGGGTGGCGTGACAGTGCCAGACCAGCTCCTTGGGGGCCGTTACCGGTTGGTGCGGCAGCTTGGCGAGGGCGGCATGGGGCAAGTGTGGGAGGCACGGGACGAGACACTGGAGCGGCCCGTCGCGGTGAAGGTGATCTCCCTGCTCGCCGGCGGCGGAAGCCGCGGCGACGAGGCGCGCGCCAGGTTCCTGCGCGAGGCACGGATCACCGCCCGGCTGCAGCACCCCAACATCGTGACCGTCCACGACCTGGGGGAGACAGGCACCGGGGACAGCCGGGTCCCGTTCCTGGTGATGGAGCTGGTCCGAGGTGAGGGCCTGGACGCGATGCTGCGAAGAGGGGCCGTCACCCCGCCGGACGCGGCCCGATGGGGGGCGCAGATATGTGATGCACTCGCTGACGCGCACGACACTGGAATCCTGCACCGGGACATCAAGCCCTCCAACCTCATGATCACACCTTCCGGCATCGTCAAGGTCCTCGACTTCGGCGTCGCACGGGCAGCCGACCCTTACGCGACCGCCGACCGGCTCACCCGGACCGGCTCCATCATGGGCACGCCCCCGTACATGGCCCCTGAGCAAGCACGCGGCTTCCCGGAAGCGCGCAGCGACCTGTACGCGCTCGGCTGCCTGCTCTTCGAGCTGATCACAGGCCGGTTACCCTTCCATGCCCCCGACACCGTGGGCTACCTGTCGGCACACCTCACCCAGGAACCGCCCGCACCCAGCTCGATATCCGCGGGCATCCCAGCCGCCTGGGACGACCTCGTGCTCACCCTGCTGCGCAAGGACCCCGACCGGCGGTGCTGGAACGCCGCCGGCCTCGCCCAGGCGCTACGCCGACTCGACCACGCACCCGCCCCCGCGCAGCACGCGTCCACCCTGCTCCTTACCAACCCGGACATCCCTGTAGGGCCCGAGCCGGGGGAGTACCTCCTCGCCACCAGCGCCGGCGGGAACGGAACGCTGCGGTTGTGGGACATCGCCACCGGCCGCCCCGTCAGCCAGCCCCTGACCGGCCACACCGGCACCGTGTTCCGTATGGCGTTCTCTCCCGACGGCCGCCTTCTCGCCTCCGGCAGCATGGACGCAACGGTGCGGTTGTGGGACACCGCCACCGGCGAGCCCGCTGGCGAACCTCTGACCGGCCACACCAACATCGTGGAAGACGTGGCGTTCTCTCCCGACGGTCGCCTTCTCGCCTCCGCCAGTGTGGACACAACGGTGCAGCTTTGGGACCCCGTTACAGGCCGGCCCGTCGGCGAACCTCTGACCGGCCACACCAACACCGTGGTGGGGGTGGCGTTCTCTCCTGACGGCCGCCTTCTCGCCTCCGGCGGTATGGACGCAACGGTGCGGTTGTGGGATTCGGCCACTGGCCGGCCCGTCGGCGAACCGCTGACGGGTCATGGCGGCCACGTGCTGAGGCTGGCGTTCTCTCCCGACGGCCGCCTCCTCGCCACCAGCAGCAGGGACTGGACGGCGCGGTTGTGGGACACCGCCACCGGCCGGCCCGTCGGCAAACCCCTGAGCGGCCACACCAACACCGTCTGGGATGTGGCCTTTTCCCCCGATGGCTCTCTGCTGGCCACCAATAGCGAGGACGGCACGGTATTGCTGTGGGACATCGCCGCCGGGCGGCTCGTCGGCCAACCTCTGAACGCCCCCGCCAACGGCGACGTCAGCGCGATACGCTCCCTCGACGGGCCCCTGCTGGCCTTCAGCATCGGAGAGGACGGCACGGTGCGCTTGTGGGACCCCGCCACAGGCCTGCCCTTCGGCCAGCCCCTGACCACCCGCGCCAGCCGGCCGTTGGGCGTGGCGCTCTCCCCGCGCATCAGAGACCGTACGTGGTCCTAGTGGCCGCTTTTGCCGAGCACGTGCCGAGCACAGCGGCCGGAATCTGTACGGAGTGCCGCCGATTTCTAATCCGACGGTCGCAGGTTCGAATCCTGCAGGGCGCGCCACTCCACCAGCGGAAACCCCAGCCGCGCCGGCGCCCTGGCGCGGCATGGGGCAAATGTGAGGCAAAGCTGAGTCAGTCGCCCAGTGGCCGCCCCAGCGCGGACGCGGCGGCGAGCACCAGCCGGGCCGTCTCCCGGGCAGCGTGGTGGGCCACCTCCGGCAGCACCGAGATGTAGGTGTCGGCGGTCAGCACGATGCTGGCGTGCCCCAGCATGGCCTGGACGACCTTCAGGTCGGTGCGCGCGGCCAGCGCCAGCGTGGCGGCGCCATGCCGCAGGTCGTGCAGCCGGACCGGCGGCTGTCCGGAGGCGGCCACCAGCCGGCGAAACCGGCCGGTGAGGTAGTCCGGCCGCAGCGGCGCCCCCGTCGCGGTGGTGAACACGTACCCCGAGTCCCGCCAGCGGCTGCCCGCTGCCGCGCTCAGTTCCTGTTGCCGCTCGCGGTGCCGGGGCAGCACCCGTACGGTCTGCGTGTCTAGGTAGCTGGTGTTAAGAGGTCGATCCTGGCCGGTTGCGTCTCGATCGCGGTCTGCTGAGCCGGGCCTGTGATCGAGCTTGGGTGGCCCAACCATTTGCGGGGTTCGGGCCGGCCCTGCGCTGCC